>JBKJKB010000183.1:0-7567 GCA_046597675.1 Gemmatimonadaceae bacterium | reverse complement strand
CGGAGGGGGCGGCCGCGCCAGGTTCTTTTCGGGCCTCGCACGCGGCCAGCGCACCCACGGCGACGGGCGCAAGTCCGCGCTCACCGCTCTGCTTGCCCCCGTCGCCGTGGGTGCGCTGGCCGCGTGCGAGGCCCGAAAAGAACCTGGCGCGGCCGCCCCCTCCGCTCCACCGCCGAAATCCGAGCGCGAGATGGCGGATGAGATGGATCGCATGCACGAAGCCGGCGTCAAGGCTTTTCCCGCGAAGACGGTGGGGAAAGGCAACCAGCCGATGGAGCCGCGGCTCGACAACGGCGTGAAGGTCTACGAGCTGAATGCCACCAAGACGCGGTGGGAGACACAACCCGGCACGTCCGTGGAAGCATGGGCATTCAACGAGCAGGTGCCGGGGCCGCAGATCCGCGTGCGGGAAGGGGATCGCGTTCGCGTCGTGCTGCGCAACAGTCTCCCGGAGTCAACGTCCATCCACTTTCACGGACTCGAGTTACCGAACGATCAGGACGGCGTGCCGTTCATCACGCAGCCGCCGGTCAAGCCGGGCGAATCGTACACGTACGAGTTCACCGTGCCGGTGGGCAACGCGGGGTCGCACATGTACCACTCGCATTACAACGCCGCCAAGCAGGTGGGGCTCGGGCTCCTCGGTGCGTTCATCGTCGAGCCGCAGCGCCCGAGACGCATCGAGCGCGTGGACGTCGACTACGTCATGATCCTCAACGACGGCATGCACGGGTACACGCTCAACGGCAAGAGCTTTCCGGCGACCGAGCCAATCGTCGCCAAGCTCGGGCAGACCGTGCGGATCCGCTTCATGAACGAAGGAATGATGATTCACCCCATGCACCTGCACGGGATGCACATGACCATCATCGACAAGGATGGCTGGGCGCAGCCCGCTCCCTGGAAGTGCGACACGATCAACGTGGCGCCCGGTGAGCGCTGGGACGCGGTCGTGAAATGCGACAAGAAGGGCATCTGGGCTTTCCACTGTCACGTCCTTCCTCACGCTGAGTCCCAGCATGGGATGCTCGGCATGGTCACGGCGCTGGTCGTTGGGTAGCCTGGCCAGGGGACTCGATCGCGTCGATCCGGTCGCGCTTGGCGCGGCCGGACTGCGCCCGGCGCCATTCGCGCGCCAGGCTTCGCTCTGGCGCGGGCGGGTTCTTGGCGTGCCGCTGCTATGGAAGCTTTTCGGCGCGAACGCGATCATCGTCCTGGGCACCGCGGCGACAGCGATCGCCACGCATGTCGAGCAACCGCAGATGTGGATCACAATGAGCGCGGCGCTGCTCGCGACCTTCGCGGTCAATGGCGCGCTGGTGTATCTCGCGCTGCGCCCGCTGGCGGCGTTGGAGGAAGCAGCTGGCCGGGTGTCGCGGGGTGAGAGAAATGTTCGCGTGCCGCAATCTCCGCTGGCCGATCGGGATATGACCCGCGTTGGAGAAACGATCAACAGGCTCGTCGACCGGCTGACGGACGATCGGCACCACATGCGCAAGCTCGCGGCGCAGGTGATAACGGCGGGCGAAGAGGAGAGGGCGCGCATTGCGCGACGGCTACAGGACTCGTCGGCGCAGACTCTGGCGGCGCTCTCGCTGCAGGCGTCGGCGGCGGTGCGTGATTGCACCGACCCTGCCATGCTGCCGCAGCTTTCGCTGATTCACGATCTGACAGTCGACGCGCTCGAGGAAATACGGACCCTGGCCCAGACCGTGTACCCCCGGGTGCTCGATGATCTGGGTCTGCCCGCGGCGCTTCAATGGCTGGCGCGAAGATCGAGTACGGACCGCGTCGCCGTCTCCGTCGAGCTGGGAGATCCGGTCAAACTTCCCCGGGAGGTCGAGGCCGTGCTTTACCAAGTCGCGAGCGAAGGCGTGTCGAACGCGCTCGTTCATGGAATGCCATCCAGAGTCGTTCTCTCCCTGACTCCCGACCGTCACCGAGTTACGTTAAAAGTCATGGATGACGGCGCCGGATTCGACGTGAGCACTGTTGCGCGGGGTTCGGAAGGATTTGGTCTCTTCGCTATGGAGGAACGCGTGTCGCTAGTCGATGGAACGTTCGATGTGGAGAGCGCGCCGGGTCAGGGTACCCGCGTGATCGTGTCCGTCCCTCTTCCGGGTGCGGCGTGATGGATGTCATTCGCGTTGTCCTGGCGGACGATCACATGGTCGTGCGCGCCGGACTGAAAGCAGTGTTGTCCGGCGCAAGGGATATCGAAGTCGTCGGGGAAGCTTCCAGCGGAAAGGAGGCGATCGCGCTCGTGGACCGGTTGCACCCCCACGTCGTGGTCATGGACCTGTCCATGGCCGAGATGGACGGGCTGACCGCGACACGCGAGCTGGCGACCCGGACCGAGCCACCCAAGGTGCTCGTGCTCACGATGCACGGGGAGGAGGAATACCTCGTGCAGGTGCTCGAGGCCGGAGCTTCAGGCTATCTCGTGAAGAACGCCGCGGACCGTGAGCTCGTGGATGCGATTCGCGCGGTGGCGCGCGGCGACATGTACGTACAGCCGTCAGCGGGGCGAATACTCGCCCGCGGGGTCAGGAAGGACGAAAAGACGCTCGACGATCGCGCGCGCTTCGAGAAACTCACCGAGCGGGAGCGGGACGTCCTGCAGCTCGTGGCTCATGGCTTCACCGCGCCCGAGATCGGCGAGAAGCTGTTCATCAGCCCGAAGACCGTCGACACGTACAAGCAGCGGATTGGCGAGAAGCTCGGGCTGACGCACCGCTCGGACTACGTGCAATTCGCGCTCAAGCTGGGCCTGCTGAAATCTCAGGCCGGTGCGACCTCGTAAATCGGAAGGCTGAACCGGAAGACGCTGCCGGCCCCGGGGCGTGACTCGGCCCACAAGCGGCCACCGTGGGCTTCCACTATGCCTTTCGCGATCACGAGGCCGAGCCCGGAGCCGCCACTCGTCTGACGCGTCGCCTGCCACCGCCTATCGGTCAGCTTTTCGACCTGCTCGAGTGGCAGCCCCGGCCCGGTGTCGCTCACCGCGACAATCAGCTCGGCCGGTTGCCGCTCGATCGATATCACGATCTGGCCGCCCGCCGGAGTGAACTTGATCGCGTTGCCGGCGATGTTCGAGATCACCTGATGAACTCTCGCGGCATCGACGCTCACGAGCGGCAGCTCGCCGGATATGTTCCAGCGAAGATCCATGGATTTTTCCACGGCGAACGGCGCGAGCACATCGCAGGCCGCCCCGATTATCTCACTCAGGTCTTCCGCCGCGACGTGTATGCGGAGCGAGCCGGCTTCGATGTGCGAAACGTCGAGCAGGTCCTGGATCAACCGGTCCGCCTGCTCGGCCGCGCGCCGGATTATCTCGGCGGAGTCGCACACCTCGTCGCTCGAGCTCCGCTCGGCGTCGCTCCTCGCGGACCGCACGAGCGCCGCCGCCAGCATCTTGATTGCGTTGACCGGGTTCCGCAGATCGTGTGACACGACCGCGAGCGTCTGGTCGCGCGCGAGAACCGCCTGCCTTGCCTCGTCGTATAGCGCCTGCATCTGATCCGCCGCGCGCCGCTGCTCCGAGACATCCCGCAGCACCACGTTGTAAACCACGGAATCGCCATCCGTGTACTTCGATATGGATGCTTCCGCGGGAAACTCCTCGCCATTCTTCCGCAGCCCGGAGATCGAGCGGCGGTGCCCCATGCGGCGAGCGCGATCCTGCCCCGCGCCGAACGCCCGCACATGACCGTGGTGCGTCGCGCGGAACCGTTCCGGCAGCAGCATGTCCAGCGACTGGCCGAGGGCCTCCTCCGCCGAATAGCCGAAGATCTCCCCGGCGCCATCATTGAACAGGATGATCGTCTGCGCTTCGTCAATGGAGATGATCGCGTCGGCCGAAATGCCCACGATTCCGTCGAAGCGCGCATCCGCCGCGCGGAGCTCCTGCTCGACCCTGTTGGTCGGAGGCACCGCGCGCTCGCTATCCGCGCCTGGGAAGTATGTGTCTGTCACTTGAATGAAATTGGGTAGGGGACGATGCGCGCGCGAGGTGGAGCGCGCCGCGGCTGCCGTCGGGCGACCAGCGGTGGCTAGGGCACGCATCGCGCTGGGCACTTCCTGCATACTACCCGTGCCGGCGCGAAAGTGGCAATGACTATTCTCCCCGTATGTCGCGGCGCGGTTTGGAGGGGCTAAAGCGGGCCTCCATCAATAACGTGACGCGGGGAAGGGAATTGTGGATAACTCCGGCCTTTAGTAAAAAATGAACGGAAGGGCCGATCCCTTGAAATTTCATATGGTTGAATCGCGCCGAGCACCATATATTCGGCACGAGTTTTCCCCAAACCTCTGGCGTTATACACCAGCGGAGAGAGAGTCTTGACCATGGTATTCGAGTTCGACGAGAGCGAGTCGCAGGCCGCCCGGATGAAAGTGGTCGGCGTTGGCGGCGGCGGTGGAAACGCCGTCAACCGGATGATCGACGAGCATCTCCAGGGCGTGGAGTTCATTTCGGTCAACACCGATGCGCAGGCGCTCCTGAACTCGAAGTCGGACGTGAAGATCCAGATCGGGAAGAAGCTGACGCGCGGGCTCGGCGCCGGCGCGCGCCCCGAGATCGGACGGCAGGCGGTGGAGGAAAACAGAGAAGACGTCTCGCGCGCGCTGCAGAACGCGGACCTCGTATTCGTTACCTGCGGCATGGGCGGCGGTACGGGCACTGGCGCCGCGCCGATCGTGTGCGAGCTCGCGAGAGAGGCGGGATCGCTCACCGTTGGAATCGTGACGCGGCCGTTCCTGTTCGAAGGTCGCAAGCGCATGCGGCAGGCCGAGCTCGGCATCGCCGAGATGCGGAAGTACGTGGACACGATGATAGTCGTCCCCAACGAGCGGCTGCTCGCCGTGGTCGGCAAGGGGATTCCGTTCCAGGACGCCCTGAAGAAGGCCGACGAAGTTCTGCTGCACGCCACGCAGGGCATCTCGGCGCTCATCAGCGTGACCGGGCTCGTGAACGTGGATTTCGCGGACGTGCGCACGGTCATGCAGGAAGGCGGGTCGGCTCTGATGGGCACCGGCATCGGCCGCGGGGACAACCGCGCGACCGAAGCCGCCCAGCAGGCGATCGCCAGCCCCCTGCTCGACAACGTCTCGATAGCCGGCGCGACAGGCGTGTTGCTCAACATCACGGGCGGCCCGGACATGACCCTGGGCGAGGTCTACCAGATCAGTGAGATCATCCATGATGCGGCCGGATCGGATGCCGAAATCATCTTCGGAGCGGTCCACGAGCCGGCCATGGGCGGGGAAATTCGCGTAACGGTCATTGCGACGGGCTTCGACAGCGCCAATAATAGTGCCGTCCCGGGAGGCCTTATTTCCCAGGGGCAGGGGAAAGGCTCACCCGTCATTCCGTTCCCCGCGCAGCGTCAGGCAGGAGCGGCCCGCGTCACTAGAGGCATCCAGCAGGCCGGTACGGGGACGGACGGGCTGCGTCGTGTGACCCAGTCACCGTCCGCGTCGTCCTTGCCGGACAAGCAGCACAAGCAGCACAAGCAGGATTTGCAGGATCAGGATCTCGCCGACATGGAGATCCCGACCTTCATTAGGAGACAAATGGATTGAGGCTGTCATGGGCGCGCTCCATCACCTACACGGTGGTCGGAGCGCTTGCAATCGGAGCTTTGAGACTTACACCGCCGGTACCTGCAGCAAGGGCCGGCGAACTGCTCTCTGCGCGCGAAATCGATCCAATTCGCGTGCTCGGCAACGAGCGCACGAGCGCCCCGGTCGCCCCATACATGTATGACCCGATCGTGAGCCCGGTTCTGGTCGTCGCGTCCAACAAGACCATCATCGACACCGTCGCCGTTACCGGCACGATCAGGTCGAGCCTCTATTCAGCGTTGGACCAGTTTTCCGATACCGTGCTTCCGCGCGGCCAGCGGCTCCGCCTGGCATGGCTCCTTGCCGACATCTACGAGTATCGCGTAGACATGAGCAAGGACCTGCAGGTGGGCGACAAGTTCGGCGTCGTGCTCGAGCGCGTGCAGGAGCCGACCGGCGGCGTGTATGCGAACAAGATTCTCGGCGCCACCATGGAGCTTTCCGGCAAGGAGATCCAGGCGATTCATTTCCGCAGCAACGTTGCGGGCGGCGAGTATTTCGATGCGGAAGGGAAGTCTATGCGCGCAGAGTTCCTTCGCGCGCCGCTCAACTTCCGGCGGATCTCGAGCGTGTTCGGCATGCGCCGCCACCCGGTTCTCGGACGCTGGCGCGCGCACAAGGGCACTGATTACGCAGCGTCCTCCGGCACTCCTGTTCGCTCGGTCGGCGACGGTGTCGTGATCTTCGCGGGGCGCAAGGGCGGGTATGGCAACGTGATCGACATCCGCCACCGCAACGGCTACGTGAGCCGGTACGCCCACCTCCGCGCGTTCGGCAAAGGCGTGCGTCGCGGCGGCCGCGTCGGAATCGGCAGCACCATCGGCTACGTCGGCATGACCGGTCTGGCGAGCGGACCGCACCTGCACTTCGAGGTGCTCGTGAGCGGTGTCCAGAAGAACCCCCGCGTCGCGCTTCAGATGCGGGGTGGAGAGCCGATCGGATCGGGGGAGCGCGGGACGTTTCTGCAGCAGCGGAACCGGGCGCTCGCGTTTCTGAAGGATTTTTCCTCGGCGACTTCGGGAGAGTAACGCAGGACCTGCACGCCGCGCGCGGTTTTTTTCTCCCGCCGCTCCTTAGCTTTCCCGGTTGAATGCCGAGACTCATCCGTCGCCCGGGCGACGTTCCCACCCGTTCGCTATGGCAGCGCGTACGCGATGTCGCCCTCATGGACGTCGCCGTTCTCGCGAAAGGCGGCGTCAGCGCCGGCTCGCTCGAGCGCGTGGAAGAGGTTCTGCTCGAAGCCGACTTGGGCGTTGCGGTGACGATGACGCTGGTCGCCGAGCTCGAACGGCTCGCGTCGCGCGGTCAGATCAAGTCGGAGCCTGAGTTCCGTGAAGCGCTTCGCTCCGGCATCGAGGCCGCGCTTCGAGCGGGAAACAGCGATCCCGCATTGCTTCGGGCGACCGGTGGGCCAACTGTAATCCTCGTCATAGGCGTCAACGGCGCGGGCAAGACTACGTTCGTCGGAAAGCTCGCGTCCCGGCTCCGGCATCAGGGGATGAAAAAAATCGTGCTCGGCGCGGCCGACACTTTCCGCGCCGGCGCTGTGGATCAGCTCAGGCAGTGGGCCGATCGCGCGGGCGCGGAGTTTGTCGGCGCGCGGGCGGGAACCGACCCCGCGTCGGTGGCGTTCGAGACCGTGGACGCGGCCGTCGCGCGCAACGCCGACGTGGCGATCATCGACACCGCGGGGCGGCTGCACACGAGCGGCGCTCTCCTCGACGAGATGCGCAAGATCCATCGCGTGATCGGCAAGCGTCTCCCCGGCGCGCCGCACGAGACGCTGCTCGTGCTGGACGGCACGATCGGCCAGAACGCCATCGCGCAGGCCACCACGTTCTCGGCGGCCGTACCGGTCACGGGGATCGTGATGAACAAGGTCGACGGCTCGGCCCGCGGCGGGAACGTCGACGCAGTGCACCACACGCTGGAAGTGCCG
>JBKJKB010000100.1:0-5302 GCA_046597675.1 Gemmatimonadaceae bacterium | reverse complement strand
CGCGCACGTCGATCCCGAGGTCACCGATTCCACGACGATCGTCGAGGGCGTGCAGATGGTGGAGCGAAAAGTTCTGAAGACGCTCTCCACCGCCGGCCTCGAGATAGTGAACCCGGTGGACGAGCAGTTCGATCCGGCCCGGCACGAAGCGGTGTCGACCGAGCCCGCGGTAGCGGAGGAAGACGATCACACGGTCGCGCGTGTGTACCAGCCGGGCTACGTCTTCAACGGCCAGCTTTTGCGTCCCGCGCGCGTCGTCGTGCGGCAGTGGAACGGCTGACGTAACCACTCTCTCAAATGGCGCAGAAGGATTTCTACGCGGTCCTGGGCCTGACTTCGAAAGCGACCGCCGACGAGATCAAGAAGGCGTACCGCAAGCTCGCCAAGCAGTACCACCCGGACGCCAACAGCAGCGATCCGAAGAGCGCCGAGCGGTTCAAGGAAATATCGGAAGCGCACAACGTGCTCGGCGATCGCGAAAAGAGAAAAAAGTACGACGAGATGCGCAGCCTCGGCGCGTTCGACGGCTTCACGCGCGGCCGGCGCGGTCCTTCGCAGCAGCGTGGCGGCTCATCCATCCACTTCGAGGATTTCGACATCGGCGGGCTCGGCGGGCTCGGCGGGCTCGGCGATCTGTTCGGCTCGATGTTCGGTGGCGGCGGAGCGAAGCAGCGATCGCGCGCGCCCGAGCAGGGACAATCGGTGGAGACCGCGCTCGACGTGCCGTTCCGCACGGCTGTGCTCGGCGGCAAGGTGCCCGTGGAGATGGAAGTGAGCGAGCAGTGCGCGACGTGCGCGGGATCAGGCGGCGCGCCAGGCAGCTCAGCGAAGGTGTGCACAGAGTGCAACGGGCGCGGAGTTCTGTCATTCGCGCAGGGCGGATTCGCCGTGAACCGGCCGTGCCCGGTCTGTCTCGGCAAGGGTCAGGTGCCGTCGGAGCCGTGCAAGACGTGCGCGGGTCGCGGCGAGATCAGCAGCCGAAAGAAGGTTCTGATCACCGTTCCGCCGGGGACGGATACTGGCTCGAAGATCCGCATGAAAGGGCAGGGCGGGCGCGGACGAAACGGCGGGCCCGCCGGTGATCTGGTGATCGTGTTCAACGTGAAGAAGGATCGGTTCTACACGCGCGAAGGACTCGATCTCGTCGCCAAGGTCCCGATCAACATCGCGCAGGCAACGCTCGGCTCGAAGATCAACGTCAAGTCGATCGACGGGAAGAAGGTGAGTCTGCGGATCCCGGCGGGCACACCCGCGGGGAAGAGATTCCGAGTTCGCGGGTTGGGGGTGCAGAAAGACATGGCGCGCGGGGATCTGATCGTGGAGGTGAGTGTCGCGGTGCCCGAGGAGCTGTCGGAGGAGCAGAAGAAGGCGATGGAGGAATTCGCCGCGGCGGGCGGGCTCAAGTACTGACGCGTAACCGCGAGCATTGCGGGGTTATGCCTGATTGACAATGTCTCCGGCAGATTACAGCTTCGAGTTTCGAGCCTGAGAACAGAGACACCCCCTCCTCAAGATGCCCGCATCGAGGACCACCATCATGCACAGGTCCATTCGTCGTCTGATCGTCGTCCTGGCGGCAGTCGCCGCCGCTACCAGTCAGGCCGCGGCGCAGGGTGGTGGCCAGATGACCGACAGCGCCCGGGCCGCGCGCTGGGCGATCGAGAACGAACTCGCGTCGCTCGCGATCATTGAACGCAAGGTGATGATCCCGATGCGGGACGGCGTTCGCATCGCGGCCGACCTGTACCGCCCGAAGGATACCACCAGGAAACACCCGGCCATCTGGGTCCGTACGCCCTACAACTTCAACCATTGGGACGTCACGAACGGCGTGCCGCGGGACATGACCGCTGCGCTCACGGCGGTCAAGCGCGGGTACACGTTCGTCGAGATGCAGGAACGCGGGCAGTTCTTCGCCGAAGGCGAGTGGGACATCCTCGGCCCTCCGGTCACGGACGGTGATGACGAGGTCACGTGGATGACAAAGCAATCGTGGTCCAACGGCAAGGTCGGCACCACCGGCTGTTCGTCTACGGCCGAGTGGCAGGGGGCTGTAGCGGCGCTCGGCAATCCCGGCTACGCCGCGTTCAACGTGCAGGGGTTCGGTGCCGGCGTGGGACGCGTGGGTCCGTACTACGAGCAGGGAAACTGGTATCGCGGTGGGGCCGTCCAGATGCTGTTCATCAGCTGGCTCTACGGCAACCAGAAGCCGCAGCGGCCGATGCTACCCGCGAACACCTCGCAGGCGGATCTGGTCCGGCTGTCAATGTTCTGGGACCTGGCGGCGCGCAACCCGCCGGTGGACTGGTCGAAAGCGTTCTGGACCCTCCCGGTGCAGGACATCTTCAAGCCGATCAATGGGCCAAGGGGGATCTTCGCCGACTCGATGCCAGTTGCCACCGGTGGCGCGATGGTCAAGCGCGCGCCGAACGATCCGGCGTGGTACCGGGGCGGGTTGTACCACGACAACATGCGGATCAACATTCCGGGCCTCTGGTACATGTCCTGGTACGACGTTTCGGTGGGCCCGAATCTCGAGATGTACAACATGGTAAGGAGGACGGCCGAGGGGGACGCCGCCAACCAGCAGTGGGCGATCATCGCGCCGGTGGGGCACTGCGCGTACACGCGCGCGGTGGAACACACGATCGTCGGCGAGCGCGACATGGGCGACGCGCGACTCAACTACCAGGAAATCATGTACGAGTTCTTCGACCGGTTCCTCAAGGGCACGAACTCCGGCGTGATGGATACGCTGCCGAAGGTCCGCTACTACACGATGGGACTGAACAGGTGGCAGAAGGCGGACACGTGGCCGCCGGAGGGGGCGACACCGATGACGTTCTTCCTGTCGAGCGGCGGCAATGCGAACACGCTCGACGGCGACGGCGCGCTAGCGCTGGCGCCCCCGACGGCCGACAAGCCGGACCGCTTCACGTACGACCCGGTGAATCCGGTCATGTCGTACGGCGGCAACGTGTGCTGTCAGGGGAACGCGGTCACGGCTGGGGCCATGGACCAGCGCAAGATGGAAGCGCGGCCCGACATCCTTGTGTACACGAGCGAGCCGTTCACGGAAGGCACCGAGGTGAGTGGCCCGATTACGCCGACGATCTACGTGTCGTCGGACGTGAGGGACACGGATTTCACCGTGAAGGTGCTCGACGTGTACCCTGACGGGCGCGCGTACAATCTGGATGAGTCCATCCAGCGGATGCGCTATCGTGACGGCTACGACAGGCCGCCGGTCTGGATGGAGTCCGGGAAAGTGTACAAGGTGGAGCTGCAACCGCTGACAACGAGCAACTATTTCCAGGCGGGCCACCGGCTCCGCATCGAGGTCTCGAGCAGCAACTTCCCGCGTTTCGACCGCAACCTGAACACCGGCGGTAACAACTTCGACGAGGCCACGGGAGTGGTGGCGCACAACGTGGTACACCACTCGCGGCAGTATCCGTCGCAAATTACGATCACGGTGGTCAAGAAGCAGTAGCGGAAATCAGGGGCCGGCGCCGGTATCGCCGCGGTACCGGCGCACAAGGTCCAATCGCGTAACGGCTCCGCTCCGCTCTATCGTTCCACGATTACCAGGCCGCGCATTTGCGGGTGTGGCTCGCAATGATACGGAAAACTCCCAGCGGCAGAAAAGCGGTGCGTGAACTTGCCGCCCTGGTTGAGAAACCCACTCCCCCAGCTCTTGTCGTCCGCCTTCACCGTGTGCGCGAGCGGATCCGCGTTCACCCACTCCACTGTCTGCCCGACTTTTATGCGCAGCGTCGCCGGCGAGAAGGCGAGATCTTTCACGTTCACGCGGACCGTGCCGCTGTCGTCGGCGATTGCTGCCGGCGCGGCTTCGCCGCGGCGGAATATTCGCGACCATTGCGATGCGGTCCCCAGCGGCGCGATGAAGGCGAACCCGTACCGGACCGACTCCGGCCCGTAGGCCTTCCGGCGCGAGGTACCCTGCAGCGTGACCGCTCCGCCGTTGGTCGCGTGGAACGAGAAGTGATGCCGGGTTCCAGGGAATGCGAATGCGAGCGCGCCGCTCCACACGGTTCCGAGGGTGTCCGGGCTGAAAGCGCGGCCGACGTCTGCGGAGAGAGCCATGTACTGCGTCAGATGAAGGATCGCTCCGCCCGCGCCGGCGAACCCCGTGCTTCCCGTTCCGAAAGCATCGGAAAAGGCGCGTGCTTCGGCGATGAGAGAGAGGAAGCCCGTGCGCGCCCGCCCCGTGACCGCGCCGTCGACGCTACCCGCGGCGGTGTTGTATGCGAGCAACCCGCTGAGTCCGCCGCGCGCACCGGATGGTCCACGGAAGGCCGCCCACCATTGGGTCTCGTTACCGCCCAGGCTTTCGGGTGTGACTTCGCTGTTCGACGTGAAATCGAGCCCGAGGGCGAGCCGTCTCCCGACCGCCGTGCCGAAGGTCATCGTCGGGATGCTGATCAGCTCGTCGCCCCCTTCGACCAGCTCGAACCGATGCGAGAGGATCATGGCCGGCTGCCACTTATCCATCGTCCACGCCGCGCGCGTGTTGGGCGTGTAATCGAGCAGCCGCTGACCGGCGAGTGAGTGAGGCGCTCCGGTGAGGAACGAGACGATGAGGGCGACCTGGGCGCCGCACACCGCGCGGCGCCCAGCAAATCTGATCGCGGTCATTGGACCGTGACTGATCCGTTCATTCCCCCGTGCAGGGTGCAGTTGTACGCGAACGTGCCGACCGTGTTGAAAGTGCGCGAATTACTGCCGGAGCTATGATCGCCAATGCTGGTCGGAGCCCCCGTAGCCGCTGCAAAGGTGACGTTGTGCGTCACCCCGCTCGTGTTGTTCCAGGTGACCGTTCCGGCGGTTTGGATCGTCACCGACGCCGGCGAGAAGCTGCTCGCGCCAAGGGTTACAGTGTTCGGCGATGGACTGGGCCCGGGGCCAGGTCCGGGTCCGGGGTCGGTGGGGCCGCCCCCACCCCCTCCGCAGGCAAGCACGGCAACGACTAACATGGCACCTAGCGACCGTGAACGAATTGCTGGCATCAAAGTGTCCTCCGCGATATGGTTTGTCGGAGCAAGATATCGGAACGGGCGCGAAGTGGTCTTGGAGGACGCGCCGCGGCTTGGACGCGCGTGACCTTGGTTTCTTTCAGCGGTTGCGCGGGTACGAGAGGTGCAGCGAAGTGGGAGGTGTGATTGTGAACAGTTCAGACCTGAATCGTGCGTCGCGTTACCGCTCGCGGATGATAAGCGTGCCCGGCTTCTCGCTGTACCGGGGGGTGCATCCGCAGGGTACCGAGCTGCCCAAGCACGCG
>JBKJKB010000082.1:0-10271 GCA_046597675.1 Gemmatimonadaceae bacterium | reverse complement strand
ATGTGGCGGAGTCCGGAATTCCGTTCCACAGCTGGATCGCGATCCCGTTCCCCCAGCCGCAGTTCAAGGGCGCGGTAGACTTCATCCCCGACGAAAGGATCGAGTCCCTCGAGCTGAGGTCGTGCTCGATCCACATGACGGACCCTCGCGAGCGCCGGCGCCGCGCGGGACACGTGCCTTGCGGCGTCGTGATTCTCGAGGCGCAGCCCGACGAAGACATGGTCACGCAGCTGTTTTACGCCGCGTCGCTTGCGGGCCCTGTGCTGTCGCGGATGTTCGCGGTCGAGGAGTATCGCAGATCCGCTGAGCGGCTCGACCAGCAGCGGGATCTGCTCAGCGCGCTCATCAACTCGCTGCCCGACCCGATCATCATCACCAGCTCGACGACCGACATCGTGGTGCAGAACGAGCGCGCCGAGCATCTGCTGTCGATGAAAGAGCGGGACTCCGAGGGACGGCGCCGCGCGGTCGAGATCAACAATCTCCTGTTCACGTCGCACCTGGCGAAGACCGCGATGGGCGTGCCCGCCGAAGCCGGGGCGCGCGAGCTCAACATGGTGGACCCGGACGAAGGCGCGGACCTTCTGTTCGAGGTCCTCACGCACCAGTTGGAGCCCGACTCCGGCATCGGCCCGGGCTCCGTTGTATCGGTCCTGCGCGACGTCACCGACCTTCGCCGCGCGGCTGGTGAGCTGGAGCGACAGGTGCAGCGTGCGCGCGTGGCGGAGAAGGACGTGACGCGCGAGCGAGACCGCCTGGACCTGATACTCGAGAACGTCGCGGACCCGATCCTGGTGACCGACGACCGGTCGAACATCATCCTGATGAACAGGCAGGCGGAGTCGCTCTTCTCGCTGGAGGTCACCGGCGACAAGGCTTTGCCCGGATCACGGCGCGAGCGCGCGCAGTCCATCCGCGCCAACGATACGAAGTTCACGACCTTCATCTCCGATTTCACGATCCATCCGGAGCCGTCGCGGCGCGAGGAGATGAACCTGACGGTGCCGGACAGCGGCGTCGAGCTGCCTGTCGAGGTGGTCTCGGGCAAGATCTTCAACGCCCGCGGCGAGCCGATGGCGATCGTGTCGGTGCTGCACGATCTGACCGAGCAGGCGGAGAACGAGCGGCTGTATCGCGAGCTCAAGACCTTCAGCAGCCAGCTCGAAGACCGGATCCGCGCCGCAACTTCCGACCTCACCGCGCAGAACGCGCGGCTGCAATGGCAGTCGCAGGAGCTGGAGAAAGCCAATCGCCTGAAGTCGGAGTTTCTCGCCAGCATGTCGCACGAGCTGCGCACTCCGATCAACGCGCTGATCGGGTATACGGCGCTGATCCTCGACCGGATCTATGGCGATGTGAACGATCGGCAGACCGAAGCGCTGCAGCGAATTCACGCTTCGGCGCAGCATCTCCTCGTCCTCATCAACGACATCCTGGATCTGGCCAAGATCGAGGCGGGGCGCATGCCGCTGCATCTCGAGGAAGTCGAGCTCAGGCCGCTACTGCTGGAAGTGGCGTCGCAGATGGAGCCGCTCTTCAAGAAGAAAGGACTCACGTTCTCCTGGGAGATAACGCGCGACAGCCCTCCCATGCACACGGACCGGACGAAGGTCAAGCAGATCATGCTCAACCTGCTGTCGAACGCCGTGAAATTCACTCATCGCGGCAACGTGTCGGTGACAGCCGACATGGCGAACAATTTCGTGAGCATCTCGGTTGCCGATACCGGGATCGGAATCGCGGAGGAGCACCTCGCCGCGATCTGGGAGGATTTCCGCCAGGTGGATCAGTCGAGCACGAGGGAATTCGGTGGAACCGGCCTCGGACTGCGCATCACCAAGAAGCTGGTCGAGGCGCTTGGCGGTCACGTCGACCTGAGAAGCACGCTGGGTGAGGGGTCGACGTTCACCGTCACCCTGCCACGTGAATCGGAATCTGTTCCGGACAACGGCGAGTCCCTGCTCACGACGGGCGAATCGGTTGTTTCCGTGAGCTCAGGGAAAGGACCGACCCGACCGGTCGACAAGCCGTAACGTTCCGCGTACAAGCCCGGCTGTCGGGTTCCCGATGCCGCGTGATAGAATTCATAGCTGCATCCATACAAAAACTTCCTGAGAAATGTTTGATTCCGTTCGGCGTACCGTCGTCGTTGTCGGCGCGCAATGGGGTGACGAAGGCAAAGGCAAGCTCGTGGACGTCCTGGCGGAGCGTGCCGATTGGGTCATCCGCTATCAGGGTGGCGCGAATGCCGGCCACACCGTGCATATCGGCAACACCACCTTCGTCCTGCATCAGATACCGAGCGGGATTCTCCATCCCCGCGTGCGGTGCGCGATTGGCAACGGAGTCGTGCTCGATCCCGAGACGCTGTTCACCGAGATCGACGAGCTGGCCGCGAAGGGGATCGACATGGAAGGCCGCCTGCTCGTAAGCGACCGGGCGCACATGGTGCTGCCGTATCACAAGCTGGTCGATTCAGAGAGCGCCGCGAACAGGGAGATCGGGACGACCGGGCGCGGCATCGGGCCGGCGTATGAGGACAAGGTCGGACGCCGCGGAGTTCGCGTCCTGGATCTCCGGCACAAGAGCAAGCTGCGCGCGCTCGTCGAGCAGGCGGTAGCGCACGCCAACGCCCACCTCGCCGCGTTCGGCTCGTCGGCGCGCGCCGAGGTGAATTCCACGATGGAGATGCTCGACGGACTGGCTGGACGCCTGCTCCCGCTTGCCGCCGACGTCGGACTGACGGCGCACGAGGCGATGATGAGCGGGGCCGCGGTTCTGCTCGAGGGCGCGCAGGGGTCGCTGCTCGATATCGATCACGGCACGTACCCGTTTGTGACGTCCAGTAACACGACGTCCGGCGGCGCCGCCATCGGAGCGGGCATCTCCCCGATGGCGCTCGACGCCGCGCTCGGCGTGGTAAAGGCGTACACCACCCGCGTCGGTAACGGGCCGCTCCCGACCGAGCTCGCGGGTGAGCTGGGTGAAAGGGTGCGCAAGCTCGGCAACGAGTTCGGCGCGACTACCGGCCGCCCGCGCCGGTGCGGCTGGTTCGATTCCGTCGTCGTGCGCTACGCAGTCAGGATCAACGGGCTGACCGATCTCGCGGTCACCAAGCTCGACGTGCTCGACACGCTCGACAGGCTTGCCCTGTGCACCGGGTACATCGTCGACGGCGAGCTGCACACCGAGTTCCCGGGCGACCTCACCGCGCTCGAATCGGTCGAGCCGCAGTACGAGTGGCTCGAAGGTTGGCGCACGCCGACTTCGGATTCACGCTCGCTCGACGATCTCCCGAAACAGGCGCGCCGTTACCTCGATCGGATCGAGGAGCTCGTCACGGCGCCGATCACCTACGTGAGCGTCGGAACCCGGCGTGATCAAATCATAGGATTGGAAGACGCGTGACCAGCTCACCCAAAGCCGCGCCCGAAGTCATGGAAAAGCTCGTTTCCCTCTGCAAGAGGCGCGGGTTCATCTTCCAATCGTCGGAGATTTACGGCGGAGCGGGGTCCGTGTGGGACTACGGGCCGCTGGGCGTCGAGCTCAAGCGGAACATCAAGGAGCTGTGGTGGAACTCGATGGTTCGCGCGCGCGACGACATCGAGGGTCTCGACGCGGCGATCCTGATGCACCCGCGCGTCTGGGAAGCGAGTGGACACGTCGCCGGCTTCGTAGACCCGCTCGTGGACTGCAAGAACTGCAAGAAGCGGTTTCGCGCCGATGATCCGAAGATCAAAGGGACGCCCGGCACGCCGGACGCGCAGTGTCCCGCGTGCGGAATGAAGGGAACGCTGAGCGAGCCGCGCCAGTTCAACCTCATGTTCAAGACGTTCATGGGGCCGGTCGAGGACAGCGCGTCGGTGGCGTACCTCCGGCCGGAGACCGCGCAGGGGATCTACGTCAACTTTCTAAACGTGCAGCAGTCCACGCGGCAGAAAGTCCCGTTCGGCATCGCGCAGATAGGCAAGGCGTTCCGCAACGAGATCACGCCGGGCAACTTCATCTTCCGGACGCGCGAGTTCGAGCAGATGGAGATGCAGTTCTTCGTCGAGCCCGATGACGCGCCGAAGTGGTTCGACTACTGGAAGGCCGAGCGCATGAGCTGGCACCACTCGCTTGGCCTCGACGAAGCGCGGCTGACGTATCATCAGCACAGCGGTGAAGAGCTGGCGCACTACGCCAAGGCCGCCTTCGATATTCAGTTCGACTTCGGCGGCACGCTGGGATCGCAGGAGATCGAGGGGATCCACAACCGCGGTGATTTCGACCTGACTCAGCACCAGACGTTCTCTGGCAAGAAGCTGGAGTACTTCGACCAACCCAACAACCGGCGGTTCGTGCCGTGGGTGATCGAGACTTCCGTCGGCGCGGACAGAACGGCGCTCGCGGTGCTTACCAATGCGTACCGGGAAGAGAGCGTGGCGGGTGAAGACGAGGGCCGCACCGTGCTTGCGCTCTCGCCGCTGATAGCGCCGATCAAGGCCGGCGTTTTTCCGCTCGTGAAGAAGGACGGCATGCCGGAGATGGCGCAGAAGCTGGCTGCCGAGCTGCGCCGCTCGTTCCCCGTCT
Source organism: Gemmatimonadaceae bacterium (assembly GCA_046597675.1). Taxonomy (GTDB): domain Bacteria; phylum Gemmatimonadota; class Gemmatimonadetes; order Gemmatimonadales; family Gemmatimonadaceae; genus JACDCY01. The sequence goes on along the minus strand of JBKJKB010000082.1, from coordinate 5,699 downwards.
TCTACGACGACAGCGGCGCCATCGGCCGCCGGTACAGACGGCAGGACGAAGTGGGGACGCCGTTCTGCGTCACCGTGGACGGGGAATCGCTGGCCGCGGGAACGGTGACTATCCGCGACCGCGACAGCCTGCAGCAGATTCGCCTGCCCGCGGAGCAGGTTCGCGATTACATCAGCGAAAAAATCGCGAGGTGACCGCTCTCACCCTCGAACGGCTACGCCGGGAGGGTCAGGCGTTCAGCGAAGAGATTTCCATGGAAGGGTACCTCGCGCACGCGGGTCACAAGCCCACGGCCGATCTCCAGCCGATCTACGATCGACACGCCGGGATACTCGGCGAGAGCGCGCTGGATCTGACGCTGGATCTGTTTCGGTCTTCTTCCGAATCATCGGAAGAGCGCCGGTCCGCTGCATACCTCCTGGAATGGCAGATCGAGTCGCAGGCCGCGCGCGAGGTCGTCACGCTGGACGAGCGCGAAGTAGCGTGGGAAAGCTCAGCGACCATAGACGTCGCCGGTGCGCGCCGGATTCCCTACCAGCGCGCGTCCATCGAGATCGCCAATACGAAGCACAGGGCGGAGCGCCTCGCCATAGACGAGGCGCGCGCGCAGGCCGCGGCCGCGGAGCACGGGCCGCTGCGCCTGGAGCGTATCCAGCGGGAGAAGGCATACATCGAGGAGCTCGAGCTTGCCGGCGATTACGTCGGGACTTTCGAGGCGCTTACGGGAATCTCCCTGCGGGACCTGGGATCGCAGTGCGCCGGCTTCATCGACGCCACGCAGGCCATGTGGGATGACACGCTTCCATTTTTTCTCCGCCGCACGCTGCAGATCACTCCCGGCGAAGCGACTCGCGCCGACGCGCTCGCGCTCTTTCGCGGCAAGGAGTTCGACGGCGCGTTCCCGGCATCGGACCTCGAGCCGTCCATCCGCCGGCACGCGGCGGAGCTGGGGATCGACCCCTTTGCGGGCGGCAGGATCACGTTCGATCTCGCGGAGCGTGAGGGGAAGGATTCACGCGCGTTCTGCGCGCCGGTGCGCGTGCCGGAGGAGGTCTATCTCGTACTGCGGCCCCACGGCGGAGTCACCGATTACACGACGCTCCTCCACGAGCTTGGGCACGCGCTGCATTTCGGATTCGCCGACCCGCACTATCCGTTCGAGTACCGCTGGCTGGGCGACAACTCCGTGACCGAAGGGTACGCGATGCTGTTCGACCACCTCATGCAGGACCGCGGGTGGCTGCTCCGCTACACCGGCCTCGGCAAGAACAACATCGGCGAGTTCCTGCGGATGGCGGCATTCGAGGAGCTCCACTTTCTGCGGCGGTACTGCGCCAAGCTATTGTACGAGCTTGAGGTATACAGCGGAAAGACCTCCTGGGACGTTCTACCGGATGTGTACGTGGAAACTCTTTCCGGGGCTACGGGTTTCAGATACCGGAGCGCCGACGCGTTCATCGACCTCGACCCCCGTTTCTATTCGTCCCGCTACCTGCGCGCCTGGCAGCTTCAATCCATCCTCGCCCAAAGCCTCGTCACCAGCTTCGACGAAGACTGGTTTCGCAATCCCGCGGCCGGGCCCTGGATGGTGGAGAATCTGTTCGCGGAAGGGCAGCGCGAGACAGCCACGGAGCTCGCGGTTCGCGCCTCCGGCGCGGAGCTGTCGTTCGATCCACTCGTGCGCGCAATCGAGCGGGGGTTAACCGGTTGACGATGCATGGCGGCGGGCGGGCTCAGAAGAGCATCGTGATCATCCGCGACATCCTGCACGCGTCGCTCAACGCCACCGATTCCGGCGAGCTGTTCCAGTTCGCGCTCGAGCGCGTGAGTCCCGCGGTGGACGCGAGCTTCGCCTCGATCTATCTGGTGGACGGCGCCTCCGAGATCATGCGGCTCGCCGCGGCGTACAACTGGCCGGAGCGTTTCCGGCCGGTGCTGAGCGAAGTTCGCGTTCGGATGCCGTTCGGCCCGAGCGGGCAGGCAGCCAGCGAGCGTCGAGTCGTGCGCGTGGAGGATGTTTTCGCCGATCCGGACCTGGAAGACTGGCAGGAGGTCGCGACGGAGCTCGGGTTTCGCGCGATCGTCGCACTCCCGCTCGTCGCCAATACGAATGTGCTCGGCGTCCTTACGTTTTACTTCAGTGACCGTTCCCGGATCGCCGAGGACGCGCTCGACCTGATGAACATCGCCGCCGACCAGATCGCGGCCGCCGCCGAGAAGACGTTCCTGTCCGAGGCGCTGCGCCGTGCCGAGGCGGCGCTCTCCGACGCGGAGTCGGATCGCGAGCGTCTCGCGCAGCCGGTTGCAGCACCCACTCCCATGGAATCATGACCACGACCGCGACCGCGCCCGCGCCCCGCTCCGCCGACGATACGCGCCGGGAGAAGCTGCTCGGCGGCGTCGCCGCGCTGCGCGCGGAGGTCGCCAAGAGCATCGTCGGCCAGGAGGAGGTGCTCGACGAGATACTGATGGCGGTGCTGGCGGGCGGGCACGCGTTGCTCGTCGGCGTTCCAGGACTCGCGAAGACGCTGATGATCAGGTCCATCGCCCGGGCTACGCATCTCGATTTCCGGCGCATCCAGTTCACGCCCGACCTAGTCCCGTCGGACATTACGGGCACCGAGCTCATGGAGGAGGACCAGGCGACGCACGCGCGGGCGTTCCGCTTTGCGCGCGGCCCCGTATTCGCGAACATCGTGCTGGCCGACGAGATCAACCGCGCGCCGCCGCGCACGCAGGCCGCGCTACTGGAGGCGATGCAGGAGCATCACGTGACGGCCGGCGGCGTGACGATGGCCCTGCCCGAGCCGTTCTTCGTGCTCGCGACGCAAAACCCGATCGAGCAGGAAGGAACGTATCCGTTGCCCGAGGCCCAGCTCGACCGCTTCCTGTTCGACATTCGAGTGGGGTACCCGGACGAAGCGGTAGAGCTTTCGATCCTCAGATCCACCACCGGAGCGGTCGGCGAGCAGCCCGCGGCTGTTCTGACCGGAGATGAGCTGCTCGAGCTGCAGCGACTGGTGCGCGACATCCCCGCGAGCGAGCCGCTGCTGCGGTACGCCGCCGCGCTCATACGCGCGACACGGCCGGCCAATGCAAATGCAGATTCGCTGGTGGGCAAGTACGTGCGCTGGGGCGCCGGACCGCGCGCGGGCCAGGCGCTGGTGCTCGGGGCCAAGGCGCACGCGCTGATGGCTGGGAGGGTCGCGGTCTCACCCGCGGACGTCAGGCGCATAGCGCATCCCGTTTTCCGGCACAGGATCCTGACGAACTTCGCGGCGGAGGCGGAGGGAGTGACTCCCGAAAGCATCATCGACGACCTCCTGCGCACCGTCGAAGCGCCCAAGAGCGACATCCGGATTTAGCAGTGCAGGCGGCCGAGGTGTTTTCCTACGGCGAAATCCTGGATCAGGTGCGCTCGCTCCGCTGGCCGGCGCGCTCCGCCGTCTCCGCCGTATTGCCCGGGCGACATCTATCGCACCGCCATGGGACGTCGGCGGAATTCACCGAGTACCGCCCGTACAGACAGGGCGACCCGCCGCAGAAGATCGACTGGAAGGTCTTTGCTCGGACCGATCGCGCGTACATCCGGCTGTCGCACGACCATGCGGTCCTGCCGACGGCTTTCGTGGTGGATGCGAGCGCGTCGATGGCGTTCCCGGCGGGCACCCACGACAAGTACGCGCGCGCGTGCCGGCTCGCGACGGGTCTCGCATCCATCGCGTACAACAGCGGCGATCCGGTCGGCGTGGTTGTCGCCGCCGGCTCGGGCACGCGGACTTTTCCGCCGCGCAGCCGGGCAGGGGTGATTGCCGAGATAGCCCGCACGCTGGCGTCGACCCAGCCATCCGGTGTCGTGAGAATCGCCGACGCGCTCAGCGCCGCCGCGCGCTTCGCGCACCGGGTGATCCTGGTCTCGGACATGCTCGGTGATCTCGAGGATACACTCGCCGTAGCGCGCGCGGAGCGAGCCCGCTCGGGCGAGCTGTACGCCGTGCATGTAGTCGGCGCCGGGGAGCTCGATCCGCCACGTCTCGCGCTCGTGCAAGATCCGGAGGACGCAGCGCTCCGCCGGACGCTCTCGGACTCTTCGCACGCCGAGTACGCGCGCCGATTCAGCGCGTGGCGCGCGGCTGTGGCGTCGAGCTGGCGGTCCGCCGGCGTGTCGTATCACGAATCGGTCACCGGCCGTCCGTTGCTGACGGATCTGCGCCGGATCGTCGCGCGGCCAGGGTGATGGCCAGGTGCTGAGCTTCCTCGCTCCCGGTTATCTGGTTGCCGCTCTTGTGGCGGCGGCCGCGCTCGTCGCCGCGCATTTTATCGTCCGGCGGCAGCCGCGGGCGATGGTGTTGCCCACCGCGCGCTTCGTGCCCGACGCACCGGTGCTGACGACAGGGTGGGCGCGTGTGCCTACGGACCTGGCGACTCTGGTTCTGCGGGTGCTATGCGTGATGCTGGCGGGGCTCGCTCTCTCGGGGCCGTTCATTCATGGACTGGGAAGCGGAACCGCGAAAGTGATACTCGTGGATCGCTCCCGCGCCGTCGCCGACAGTGGAGAGCTGAGCGACAGCGTCGCGGCCATTCGCGCGATGGGCGACATCGTGATCGGATATGGCTCGCTCGCATTCGACGAGACGTCTGCTGGATTTGCTGCGCGCGCGTCGGGCTCGGAACCGCTCGCGCGAGGGTCGCTCTCCGCCGGACTCGTGGCGGCTACGCGCGCCGCATCTCGCTTCGGCCGTGGCGCGGACTCCGTGGAGCTCGTGATCGTCTCGTCGTTCGCTGCCGAGGAGCTCGACGCAGCCACGGCACGCGTGCGACAGGAGTGGCCCGGCCGCGCGAGGCTGGTGCGCGTTGCCGCGCCGGCTTTGCCCGACAGCTTGCGCAGTCCGACTGTGGTGAGCGAGGCGGCCGACCCATTCGCTGTCGCGCTCGCGATCGCGAAGCCGGTTCCACATGCCGACGTGCGGATTGTTCGAGGTACGCTCGGCAGCACCGATTCACTCTGGATCACCGGGCAGCCCGCACGCGTGCTGCTGCACTGGCCGGTCGCGACAGCTCCCGTTGGATTCATTGCCCGGTCGCAAAGCGCGCCGGTTGGCGGCCTCATCGTCAGGGAGTCGGCAGTGATCGCGCCGTTTCAGCGCCGGTGGCAATACGTCCCCGCACTCGGCGCCAAACCCGTCGCGTGGTGGATCGATGGCGACGTGGCGGCGATGGAAAGCGCGCTCGGCAGCGGGTGTGTGAGATCCGTCTCCGTTCCGGTGAGCGCGGGTGGAGATTTCGTCCTGCGGCCAGACTTTCACGCGGTGCTCCGCGATCTCATCCAGCCTTGTGGCGGCGCGCCGGCATATCGCCCGATGCCTGCCGCGTCCCTGTCCATGGTTGCCGGATCGGGCCGGCTTGCCCCGTCCGGCTCGTTCGCGCAGATCCGCCCGGACACGTCTCCAATCGCAAAGTGGCTGCTGATCGCTTCGCTCGCTTGCGCATTGCTCGAGTTGCTCGTTCGCCGTCGGCGCGCTCCCGAGTCAATCGCTGACGCGCGCGGGGAAGGTGGCGGAGCGCCTGCGAGAAAGGTCGCGTGACAGAGACGGCGACGTGACCGCGCGGGAGCGCGTCACGCGCGCGCGAACGTATCTGGCGGTCGCGGTCGCGATTGCCGCGGCCGCATGGGCTGTTGCTGCCGCATTGGCGGCGGG
>JBKJKB010000381.1:0-4946 GCA_046597675.1 Gemmatimonadaceae bacterium | reverse complement strand
GGATGACTGACGCATTCATTGTCGGCGCAGTCCGCACCCCGATCGGAAGCTTTGCCGGCTCCCTCTCCCGGGTGCGCGCCGATGACCTCGCGGCGCACGTTATCGCGCGGCTGGTGGAGAGACATCCGTCGGTCGAACCCGAGCGCATAACCGACGTGATTTTCGGATGCGCCAATCAGGCCGGCGAGGACAACCGCAACGTCGCCCGGATGGCACTGCTGCTGGCCGGGCTGCCGGCGAGCGTGCCGGGCGAGACGGTCAACCGGCTATGCGCGTCCGGGATGAGCGCGGTGACGCACGCCGCGCAGGCGATCCGGAGCGGGGAAGGGGATATCTTCATCGCCGGCGGCGTCGAGCAAATGACACGCGCGCCATACGTGATTTCGAAGGCCGCGCATCCCTTCGCCAGGAATGTCGAGCTGTTCGACACGAGCATCGGATGGCGCTTCGTGAATCCGAAAATGCCCCCGCTGTACGGCGTTGACTCGATGGGGGAAACGGCGGAAAACATCGCCGAACAATACAGGGTTTCGCGCGAGGATCAGGACTCGTTTGCGCTCGCTTCTCAGAGGAAGGCCGCCCGCGCCCGCGAGGCGGGTCGCTTCAGGTGCGAGATTGTCGAGGTCCCGTTGCCCGCCGCGAAAGGGAAGCCCGCGCCGCCGCCATTCGTCGAAGACGAATTCATTCGCAAGGACACTTCCCTCGCAGCGCTCGCACGGCTCGAGCCGGCCTTTCGCAAGGACGGGATGGGCTCCGTCACGGCCGGTAACTCGTCGGGCATCAACGACGGCGCATGCGCCATTTACGTCGTGTCGGACACGGCCGTGACCGAGCTCAAGCTGAGCCCGATCGCGCGCGTCGTAACGAGCGCCGTGGTGGGCGTCGAGCCGAGGACGATGGGAATGGGCCCGGTTCCCGCAGTGAAGAAGGTCCTGGCGCAGTCCGGCCTCACTCTCGATCTGATGGATGTGATCGAGCTCAACGAGGCGTTCGCCGCGCAGGCACTCGCGTGCATCCGCGAGCTGGGACTGCAGGACGACGATCCGCGGATCAACCCCAACGGCGGCGCGATCGCCCTCGGACATCCGCTCGGAATGTCGGGGGCGCGCCTGATCCTCACCGCCGCGCGCGAGCTGGAGCGGACCGGCAGGCGCTATGCGCTGTGCACGATGTGCGTCGGCGTCGGCCAGGGGATGGCGATGATAATCGAGCGCGCGTGATTCCCCGACAATGCTACCCGATCTGTTCGAGCAGCGCGCGAATCCGGGGAAACACCTCGGCGATTTCATCCATCGAGACAGCGCCCACACTCAGCCGGAACCAGCCCGTTTCGCGCATCAGACCGAACGCCTGGAACGGAACCACCGCCACACCTGTCTTCTCGAGCACGAGCGAGCGAATCGCCTCGTTGTCCTCGATCACCCGTCCGCCGATTCTCTTCCCCTTGAGCTTGAGCTGAAGTGATACGTAAATGGCGCCGTCCGGGCAGAGCACGTCCACTGGAAGCCCCTCGTCGCGCATCGCGGCGAAGCCGCGGTGGAGCGCGTCGAGACGCTCGTGCACCGCTGCATCCATCGTCGCGCGGTATTCGCCGATCGCGCCCGGATCATTCAGCAGCTCGGTGAGTCCCGCCTGCTCGGCGTGCGGCGCCCACGCGCCCACGTATGACAGAAGCTCACCGGCCTTCCTTGCGATCGCGGGCGGCGCGAGAAGCCATCCCACCCTGAGCCCCGTGGCGGCAAACGCTTTCGACGCGCCGTCCATCGTCATCACGTAGGGGGCGGATTCGGGAACGAGTGCGAGCGCGTAACGGTGCTTGTTGTCTTTGACACGTATCGAGCTGTAGATCTGATCGTACAGGAGGAACAACGGCCGCTCGTTCCCATCCTTCTCCCTCCGGCGGTTTTCCTCCACGACTGCGTCGAGAATTGATTTGAGTGTCTCCGGTCCCATCGCCGTGCCCGTCGGATTTCCCGGCGAGCAGAGGCAGATCAGTCTCGCCGATCCGATGTACGGCGCGATCTCGGAGAGCGTCGGCTGGAACCCGTTCTCGCTCACGGCCTCGATCTCGACGGCGTTGGCGCCCGACAGCCACGCATACGAATCGTTCTGCCACGAGGGCACGGAATACACCACAGTGTCGCCCGGCGAGATCACCGTCTTGTAAGCGCCGTAGAGGGCGGGGCGGCCGCCGCTCGTGATCAGGATGGACTCGATCGGATATCGCACGCCGGAGCAGCGCTCCACATATCCGCTCACCGCCTTGCGCAGCGCGAGCAGCCCGGGAGGCGGGGGATAGTTGGTCGCGCCTGACTCGAGCGCGTTCTCCACTCCGCGGAGCAGCCGCTCCGGAATCCGGAAGTATTTGGGGCTAAAGTCGCCGATGCTGAGATCGAGAACGTCGGTTCCGGCGGCCTGGATCTCACGTACCTGGTTGGCGGTGCGAAGGATGCCCGAGAGATGCATTCCGCGGGCGAGCTCGGAAAGCGAAGCCGCGAGCCGGGCCTGATCGCCGAAGTCGGGAGCTGCTGTTACTCCGCCCTCACCGATCACATCTCACCGATCCTGGGTAGGCGACCTGAGGGATCTGGCTCTGACCAGCGCTCGCTCGCGCTCGATCCTTGGCAGCACCTGCTCCCAGAACCCGTTCTGCTCGTTGAGAAACCTCACCACCAGCGGCTGATCGAGATCTATCTCCCCATCAAACACAAAGATCGCGCTCTGGGTCTCGCGCTGCTTGAGGCGCTGCTCGCCGAAGCCGGAGCTCAGCGGGATCACGTCCACGGGCCGGAAGTCGCGGCCCGTGCTGGTGATGATCAGGTCCATCGGGCTGAATCTGATGTCCGGCTCCACGCCGTAAAAAGACACGAGCCACAACGACAGCTGCCGCCCGCCGAATCGCTGCGACAGCTCGGCGACGCGCCGGCTCGCGCTCTGCTGCAGGTCGCGCAGCGCGCGGTACGAGTCGGGCGTGAGCAGACGAATCAGCCCTTCCTCGAGCGGAAGCAGCCGGACGACCAGTCCCGGTGGCTGCAGTCGGATCGCGACTTCGTCCTGGCGCAGCGTGCCGTAGCCCGCTGGGACGAGGTCAATGCCGGTGGTATCGTGCGCCGAGGAGGATATCGGCGGTGTGACGCCGCCGGTGGTTTGCGGCGGCGCGCACGACGCGGCTACGAACACCGTCGACATCCAAAGAGAATTTCTAACTCTCATCGGCCCTACCAGGTTCACTGAGCAGCTGGTCGATCGCGGACGCAACCTCGTTGCGCCCCTCTCCCGTCGTGGCGCTGAACGGAATCACCTGCGCACTCTCGAAGCCCAGCTGCCTCTCGATTTCCGTGATCCGTTCCGCAGCCGCACGCCTGGTGAACTTGTCCACCTTCGTCGCAACGAAGATCGCAGGAACGCCGGTTTCCGCAAGGAAGCCGAGCATTGTCCGGTCCTCGGGCGAAAGGTCGCGCCGGCAGTCGTAGATCTGAACGATCCCACGCAGCTGTTTTGTCCCGCGTAGATAGCTCTCGATCAGCGGCTCCCATTCGGCGCGCTGGGTCTTGGATACGCGCGCGTAGCCATAGCCGGGAAGATCGGTGAAGACAAAGCTGCCGTTGACCAGAAAAAAATTTATCTCACGGGTGCGGCCCGGTGTCCTGCTGACCCGCGCGAAGGCTTTCCTGCGGACGAGCGCGTTGAGCAGCGAAGATTTTCCGACATTCGATCGTCCCGCGAAAGCGACCTCAGGGACCGTGATCTCGGGTCGCCACCCGCCTACGCTCGCCAGCCCGCCGAGGAACTCGATGCTCCGTATTACGAGGGGATCGGCTGGCTGCGAGGTCAATGTCAGTGGGCCGTCGGCTGCTCGTAGCCCGCGGGCGGCTTGGCGAACGTGGCCGGCTGGTCGATAGCAGCCGCAACAGCTGCCACGCCGGCGCCGCCGCGGAGCGCGATGGCAAGGACCTCGTCCATCGTCTTCACGGGATGAAAGCGCACGGTGCGCGTCACTTCCTCGGGAAGCTCGTCGAGGTCCCGTAAATTCCCGTACGGGATGATCACCTCGCGCACCTTGTTCCTGTGTGCGGCAACGGCTTTTTCCTTGAGTCCCCCGATCGGCAGGACGCGGCCGCGGAGAGTGATCTCACCCGTCATCGCGACGTCGCCGCGCACCGGGATCTGCGCCAGCGCGCTGATCACGGCGGTCGCGATCGCGATTCCGGCGGACGGGCCGTCCTTGGGTGTCGCGCCGGCCGGCAGGTGGACGTGGATGTCGCGGGTCCGGTAGAAATCCGGTCGAATGGCGAGCGCGTCCACGCGCGAGCGCGTGTAGCTCAGCGCCGCGGAGGCCGACTCCTTCATGACGTCGCCGAGTGTGCCCGTGAGCTGCAGCTTGCCGCGCCCCGGTACCGAGCTGACCTCCACCTCGAGCAGCTCGCCGCCGCTCTGCGTGTACGCGAGTCCCGCGGCCACGCCGATCTTGTCCTCGAGCGAGACGTCGTCGGGATCGTGCGGCGGCGTCCCGAGCAGCCCTTTGATGTCGGACGTGCGAATGACGCGATCCGGGATCGTGCCCGGGTTGTCCGCGATGCGGCGGGCGAGCTTGCGCCCGACGCGCGCGATGCGGCGCTCGAACTCGCGCACGCCTGCCTCGCGCGTGTAGTTGCGCATGATCTCCGGCAGCACGTCAGGATCCCACGAGACTTCGGCGGGATCCAGTCCATTGGTCTGCAACTGCCGCGGCACCAGGAACTGGCGCGCGATCGCGAGCTTCTCGTGATCCAGATAGCCGGCGAGACGGATGATCTCCATCCGGTCGCGTAACGGATCGGGAATTCCCTGCAGCGAATTGGCGGTCGTCACGAACAACACCTGCGAGAGGTCGTAGTCGACTTCCAGGTAGTGGTCGTTGAACCCGGGGTTCTGCTCAGGGTCGAGAACTTCCAGCAGCGCGGCCG
>JBKJKB010000232.1:0-9886 GCA_046597675.1 Gemmatimonadaceae bacterium | reverse complement strand
GCAAGGCGCAGGCGGAAACACGCAAGTTCGCGCCCGAGTTCTCGCAGTTCCTCGAGGAAGACAACATTTCCGAGGCGATCAACCTCTCCGAGCGCTACAAGAAGTCCCACGTGGCGCGCGTGCTGGGTGGAGCGCTCACCGAGGTCAAGCCCCTCATCCAGGACGGATCGGTGTCGGTCAACGACATCAATTCGGCTGAGCGCGCGGTGGAGCGCGAGATGCTGATGACGCTGACGGACATGAAGCGCGGCAACGGCGTGCTCGCGACCGTCGGCGCGACGGCACCGTTCGTCGGGTTGCTCGGAACGACCATGGGTATCGTCAACGCGTTCCAGGGCATGGCCGTGGCGGGATCGGGCGGTATCGGTGCGATCTCCGCTGGTGTCTCGGAAGCGCTTATCACTACCGCATTCGGTCTGCTCGTTGCCATTCCTGCGGTATGGGGCTTCAACTATTTCCAGGTCAAGATCGAGAATCTGGCCGCGGAGATGACGTACACCTCCAAGGAATTCATCGACTACCTGATCCGTGGAGTCAGCGGCGAGTACGGTCGATCACGGTTCACGCGCGAGTTCAACACGGCCGCTTCGGCGGGCACCGACCCGATCTCCGGATAACCGGCCCCTCAACCAGGAGATACGGCGATGGGTATGTCCGTAGGTGGTGGCGGCAGCATAAAGGCTGAGCCGAACGTGGTGCCGATGATCGACATCATGCTCGTGCTGCTGATCATCTTCATGCTCGTGATTCCCGCGGTGAGTGCCGGCTTCCAGGCGGTCCCGCCGCAGGGGCAGAACCTCAAGCCCCATCCGGAAGAAGATACCGACCAGGTGCTCGGCATCGACGCGGACGGCCAGTACTATCTCAACAGGGCCCCGATTCCGAATGCGGAGCTCGGGCAGCGGCTGAACGCCATCTTCGGGGAGCGGGAAGAGGATTTCCTGCTGTACGTGAAGGCGCACAAGGAACTCGAGTATTCCAAGGTTCTCGACGCGCTGGACATAGCGGCGAAGAACAAGGTCAGGGTGGCTGGAATGATCACTGATCAGACCCCGGGGACACAGTCACTGGTGGCCAGCGACAATCTGCTGCTGGCGAAGCCCCCGACGCCGCCCGGAGGGACCCCATAATGGGAATGAGCGTAAGCTCGGCAGCGGGGAACACGCTTACCAACGAGCCGAACGTGGTGCCGATGATCGACATTCTGCTCGTGCTTCTGATCATCTTCATGCTGGTGATTCCGTTGTCGCGGAAGGCGATCGATCTGCAGCTGCCGGATCCCAATCCGCCAGCGTCGTCCGGTCCGCCTCCTGCGCAGATCGTTCTCGAAGTGTTGCCCAACGGCCAGTTCCAGGTGAACAGGCAGCCAGTGGCGAAGGCAGCGCTCGCCAGTGAGCTGAAAAAGATTTACGATCCGCGTCCGGACAAGATCATTTTCGTGAAAGGACATCCGACGGTGAAATACGCTGACGTCATCTGGGCCATGGACGTATCGCGTGGTGCCGGAGTGAAGGTGATCGGCGTGACGCCCAAGGAAGCGGCGCCCGCAGCACCGTAATCCTTCTGTGCTTGCTTATCACGGCGGGCGGACCCTTGGGGTTCGCCCGCCGTATCATTTGACATGACCAGGCCGCGCAGGACTTCGCCCGTCATCGCCGGTCCGCCACCGCGCAAACGCGAGGGGCCCGGCGGCTTCCTCCTGTCCGCGTTCATCCACGCGACGATAGTGTTGCTGCTGCTGACGTCGCCCTTCTCGCATGGGTTTACAGCGACATCCCCGGAAGACGCAGGGGGTCCTGGACCTGCGGGCGGCGGGGGAGGTGGTCGCACCGGGGCGGGCTTCGATGGCGAAAGGTTGCGATTCGTTCGGACTCGGGCTGCTGCTGCGCCGCCAACGCCCGCGCCGGCGCTTGTGCCTTCACCGCCCCTATCTACTCCCGCACCTCCGGTTGTCATGCCAGCCGCGAGGGAGCCGGCACCCCAACTTCCGGTCTCCGGCGCGGGGACTTCCGGCGTGGGCACCATCGGCGCTGGCGGAACGGGGCAGGGGACGGGGGGTGGAATCGGAAGCGGAACTGGCACTGGGCGCGGGTCGGGGACGGGTCCAGGAACCGGCGGGGGCGACGGGCTTGCTCACCCGCCTACCCCCACGCAGGTGTTCCTTCCACCCCTGCCGGCTCCTGCGCGGATCAAGCCCTATCACCTGACCGCCTGGTTCGACGTCGACGAGCGCGGCAGCGCGCGCCTTCTCGGCTTCAATCCCTCGCGTGATGCGTCGTACAACCGCCGGCTGAGAGATGTTCTCCTCTCGCTCAGATTCCGGCCCGGCGTTGGCGTTGACGGAACGGCCGTGCGTGACACGATTGACATCCAGTTCGTGTTCTAGCTGGCCAAGTCGGCGCCAGGCAAGTAAAATTCGCGCGCCAATGCAAACTCAACCTCGTACACCGCAAGCCAGCGGCGACCCTGAGGATTCCGGGGCGCCAGGACAGTTCGTGAGAGCCATGAGCCTGACGGACGCCACGATGCTCGTGGCCGGTTCGATGATCGGCTCAGGCATTTTCATCGTAGCGGCGGACATCAGCCGCACGATGGGATCGCCCTTCTGGCTGATCATGGCATGGGTGGTCGCCGGCGTGCTTACGCTTCTTGGCGCGCTCGCGTACGGCGAGCTCGCCGCCATGTACCCGCGTGCCGGCGGTCAGTATGTCTACCTCCGAGAGTCCATGGGTCCGCTCATGGGCTTTCTCTATGGCTGGACGCTATTCGTTGTAATTCAAACGGGCACCATCGCTGCCGTGGCCGTCGCGTTCGGGAGGTTTCTCGGCGTGCTTTGGCCAGACATATCGCCGGAAAGGTTCGGCTGGTTTCCACAGTTCGATTGGGTTAACAGCTCGGGAACGATCGAGCTGGGCCTCTCGCCTCAGCGTCTGATCGCTCTCATTTCCATCTGGGTCCTGACCTGGATCAATCTTCGTGGGGTCAAAGAAGGCAAGTTCGTGCAGACGACGCTCACTGTCGTGAAGACCGTCGCCCTGGCGTTGCTGATCCTTCTCGGTCTGACGGTTGGGCGGAACGCGATCGCCGTCGGCGCGAACTTCGGCCCCGGCGAGTTCTTCCGGACGGGCAGCTTTACCGGACCATTTGTGATCGCGTTCGGGACGGCTCTGGTCGGATCGCTGTTCGCGAGCGATGCGTGGAACAACGTCACGTTCGCGGCGGCCGAGGTGAAGAATTCGTCCCGCAATCTTCCGCGTGCGCTGCTGTATGGCACGGGGCTGGTGACCGCGCTTTACATCCTGGCCAACTTCGCGTACCTGAACGTATTGCCGCTCGAAGGCGTGGCGAACGGGGCGACAGTTCTCGAGCGCGGAATCCAGCATGCGACGCAGGACCGGGTCGGTACAGCCGCCGCCGAGATTATTTTTGGCCCCGCCGGCGCCACGATCATGGCGGTGGCAATCCTCATCTCGACCTTCGGCTGCAACAACGGGCTCATTTTGGCGGGCGCGCGGGTGTATTACGCGATGGCCCGCGACGGGCTTTTCTTCAAGGCGGCCGGCACGCTGAGCTCGAATCACGTCCCGGCTCGCGCCCTGATGGTGCAGGCGGTTTGGACGAGCGCGCTCTGTCTCACCGGTACCTACAGCCAGCTGCTGGACTACGTCGTATTCGCGGCGCTGCTGTTCTATGTCCTCACCACTGTTGGACTGTTCGTTCTCAGAGCGAAAAAACCGGACGCCGAGCGCCCGTACCGCGCGATCGGCTACCCCGTCCTGCCGGCGTTGTACATCGTGCTGGCAAGCATCGTCTGCGTGATCCTGCTCGTCGCGGAGAAAACGCAGACTCAGGCGCTCTCGGGTCTCGCGCTCGTGGGGCTCGGTATCCCGGTCTATTATCTCTGGCGCCGGGTAGCGCGCAGCTAGTCGTCAAACCGTCGGACCTCGCAGGCGCGGCGGACGCGCCGCCCCAAAAAAAAATACAGGAGAAAGTCGTCGATGATTCCGCATACCACCGGGTTTAGCAGGTTACGCTCACTCTGGAGTCGCTTCGCGCTGGGCGCGATGGCCTTCGCCATCTCGCCGGCGATGCTGCTCGCGCAGGACGCGGCTGCGGTCGAGCATCGTCCGGGGGGCGAAGCCAACCTGCAGATCCCGGATCTCTCCAGCGCGGAGTTCCTCGGCGTTCCGGGCACGACGCTGCTGATGGGCGGAATGCTGGTCTGCGTACTCGGGCTGCTGTTCGGGCTGGTCATGTACGGCCACCTCAAGCGGCTCCCGGTGCATTCGTCGATGCGTGAGATCTCGGAGCTGATCTACGAGACGTGCAAGACGTACCTGGTCACCCAGGGGAAGTTCATCCTGATCCTGGAGATTTTCATCGGTTTTGTGATCGTGCTCTACTTCGGGGTGCTGGCCGGCTTCGATGCCACCCGCGTCGCGGTGATCCTGCTGTTCAGCCTGATAGGCATCGGTGGCAGTTACGGGGTGGCGTGGTTCGGGATCCGGGTGAACACGTTCGCGAACTCACGCACCGCATTCGCGAGTCTGCGGGGCAAGCCGTACCCGTGCTACTCGATCCCGCTCAAGGCGGGCATGAGCATCGGCATGCTCCTGATCAGTGTGGAGCTGCTGCTCATGCTGTTCATTCTTCTCTTCGTTCCAGGCGATTATGCCGGACCGTGCTTTATCGGATTCGCGATCGGCGAATCGCTTGGCGCCGCGGCTCTGCGCATCGCCGGCGGGATTTTTACCAAGATTGCCGACATTGGCGCCGATCTGATGAAGATCGTCTTCAACATCAAGGAAGATGACGTTCGGAATCCGGGCGTGATCGCCGATTGTACAGGGGATAACGCTGGAGATTCGGTCGGGCCGAGCGCCGACGGTTTCGAAACGTACGGCGTCACTGGTGTCGCGCTGATCTCGTTCATTCTGCTCGCGGTGACCGAGCCGGCTGTGCAGGTGCAGCTGCTCGTCTGGATATTCATGATGCGTGTGATGATGGTGATCGCCAGCGGTGCGTCGTACCTGATCAACGAAGCGGTCGCACGGGCGCGCTACGCCAATGCGGACGAGATGAATTTCGAGACGCCTCTTACGTCCCTCGTATGGCTGACGTCGATCGTCTCCGTGGGACTCACGTATCTGGTCTCCTGGCTGTTGATCCCCGAACTCGGCGACGGCAGCCTCTGGTGGAAGCTTTCGAGCGTGATCTCGTGCGGCACGCTGGCGGGCGCGATCATCCCCGAGCTGGTGAAGGTCTTCACGTCGACGAGCTCCGCCCACACCCGAGAGGTCGTCACCTCCTCGCGGGAGGGCGGCGCTTCGCTCAACATCCTTTCCGGTCTCGTGGCTGGAAACTTCAGCGCCTACTGGCTGGGCATGGCGATCATGGTGTTGATGGCGGTGGCGTACGGGCTCAGCACGCTTGGCCTTGCGGCCCTCATGATCGCCCCGGCGGTGTTCGCGTTCGGTCTCGTGGCTTTTGGCTTCCTGGGTATGGGCCCCGTGACGATCGCCGTCGATTCTTACGGTCCAGTGACGGATAACGCGCAGTCTGTCTTCGAGCTGTCCGAGATCGAGCAGACGCCCGGAATTGCGGAGGAAGTCAAGAGAGACTTCGGCTTCGACGTGCGCTTCGATCGTGCCAAGCACATGCTCGAGGAGAACGACGGAGCGGGGAACACCTTCAAGGCAACGGCCAAGCCGGTGCTGATCGGAACAGCGGTGGTCGGAGCGACGACCATGATCTTCTCGATCATCCTGACGCTGACCGACGGCCTGCAGCCGGAGTTCCTCCAGAAGCTCTCGATCCTGCATCCGCCGTTTCTGCTGGGTCTCATCTCCGGCGGTGCGATGATCTACTGGTTCACCGGCGCTTCGACGCAGGCGGTGACCACGGGCGCCTACCGCGCCGTGGAGTTCATCAAAGCGAACATCAACCTCGAGAGTGCCGCGCGCGCGTCGGTAGAAGACAGCAAGAGGGTGGTCGAGATCTGCACCCAGTACGCGCAGAAGGGCATGTTCAATATTTTTCTCGCCATCTTCTTCTCCACACTGGCTTTCGCGTTTATCGAGCCGTTCTTCTTCATCGGCTATCTCATCTCCATAGCGTTGTTCGGATTGTTTCAGGCGATCTTCATGGCCAACGCCGGTGGCGCCTGGGACAATGCAAAAAAAATCGTGGAGGTCGAGCTCAAGCAGAAAGGCACTCCGCTCCACGCCGCGACAGTTGTGGGAGACACAGTTGGTGATCCGTTCAAGGACACGTCATCCGTTGCCCTCAACCCCGTGATCAAGTTCACGACGCTATTCGGGTTGCTCGCCGTGGAGCTGGCCGTATCGCTTACCGTTGAGCGTGGGGCGATGCTGACCACGATCCTGGCAGGCGTGTTCATGGCGGTGGCAGTGACGTTCGTGTGGAGGTCGTTCTACGCTATGAGAATCGAGGGATCGACAGGCTGACCCCAACACCGCGCGTGACATGAGTCCCTTCCTTCGTTCGCTTGTCGCCAGAAAGCCCATTGCGGAGCTGCTCGACGAGCGCGACCACCCGAACGCGCTCAAGCGGGAGCTGGGCGCCGGCGATCTCGTCATGCTGGCCATCGGCGCGATCATCGGCGCCGGGATATTCTCGTCGATCGGCACTGCGGCGGCCGGCGAGATTCTCCCGAACGGGGAAGTAGTTCGCGTCGGGGCCGGACCGGCCCTGATCGTCTCTTTCATCGTGCTTGGCGGTGTCTGCGCGCTGGCGGCGCTGTGCTACGCGGAGCTGGCTTCGATGATCCCGCAGGCGGGAAGCGCGTATTCCTACGCGTACGCCACGCTCGGCGAGTTTATCGCCTGGATCATCGGCTGGGATTTGATACTCGAGTACGCCATCGGCAACATCGCCGTCGCGGTAGCGTGGAGCGGATACTTCACGTCGCTGCTCACCGCCTTCAACCTGCACCTCCCCGACTGGCTGACGCACGGGTACCGCAGCGCGTTGCTGAGCTCGGACCCCGCCGTGCACGGGCTGCTGCAATCCGCTCCGCGGTTTTTGGGCGTTCCGATTCTGGTGAATCTCCCGGCTTTCGGAATCGTCGCCGCGATCACATGGCTGCTGCTCCGCGGCGTTCGTGAGAGCGCACGAGCGAACAACGTCATGGTGATCATCAAGCTGGCCGTGCTGGCGTTGTTCATCGGTGTGGGAGCGATTCACATCGACCCGGCCAACTACGTGCCGTTCGCACCCAACGGCTGGCGCGGCATCCACCAGGGTGCGGCGATCGTTTTCTTCGCGTACATCGGCTTCGACGCGATCTCGACCGCGGCGGAAGAGACCAAGAATCCGCAGCGCAACATGCCGATCGGAATTCTCGGTGGCCTCGCGATCTGTACGGTGATCTACGTGATCGTCGGAATCGTGGCGACGGGATTGGTGCCCTACGCCGACCTGAAGTCGGCGAATCCGCTGAGCCACGCGCTGACCATCGCCGGGCTGGACACGCTGAGCTGGATAGTCGCGCTGGGCGCCGTGATCTCCCTCACCGCGGTGCTTCTCGTGTTCCAGTACGGGCAGCCTCGAATTTTCTTCGCCATGGCCCGTGACGGGCTGCTGCCGAAGTGGGGGGCGAAGGTGCACAAAAAATCCCGTGTGCCGCACATCACGACGTTCTGGACCGGCGCGGTCGTGGCGATCGGCTCCCTGTTCGCGGACGAGAACGAGATATACGATCTGGTCAACATCGGCACGCTGTCGGCGTTCGCGATCGTCTGCATCGGTGTGCTGGCGCTCCGCATCATCGACCCGCAGCGTCACCGGCCATTCCGGATCAAGTTCATCTGGCCCGTCTCGCTGCTCGGCGCGGCGGCTTGCCTGTATATAATGGCGGGTCTCCCGGTGCGCGCGTGGGAGCGATTCGGAATCTGGATGGCACTCGGCGTCATCATTTACTTCGTTTATTCATACCGCAACTCGAACCTTCGGCGCGACGCCGCGGCCTCCGCAAAGAGCTGATTGGCGATGACTGACGCCGTGCGCCGCGAAGGAAAAGGGATGAAGCTCCACACCAAGATTCTTCTTGGCTTGTTGATCGGCGGCCTGCTGGGAATCGCCGCGAACATGACTCTCGGGCCCGACGATCCGACCATCGCGGCGATCAATAAGAACGTCGCGGGTCCCGTCGGGCAGATCTTCCTGCGCATGCTGTTCATGATCGTGATCCCGTTGATCTTTGCGTCCATAGCGCTTGGAGTGGCCGGGATCGGCGATGTACGGCGGCTTGGACGGGTTGGAGGCAAGACCCTTGGCTACTACCTCGTCACCACCCTCGTTGCAGCCGCGATAGGGGTTCTCCTCGTCAACGCGGTGCGTCCCGGGGAGCAAATCCCTGCGAGCGTACGCGCAGACCTGCTCGCCACGTACGCCGGCGATGCGTCGAGCAAGGTGGAAGCAGCCAAGACATCCGAGTTCGGTGTCGAGATGCTGGTGAACTTCGTCACCAACAATCCGCTTAAGTCCGCTGTCGAGATGGACCTTCTCGGCGTGCTCTTTTTCGGGCTGATCTTTGGCGCAGCGCTCACGATGATTTCGCCGGAGAGCGCGCGTCCGATGTTGAATCTGCTGCAGTCGCTGCAGGACGTCGTAATAAAAATCGTGGATATCGCGATGCGTCTGGCGCCTTTTGGCGTCACCGCCCTGATCTTCGGGGTGACGTCGCGATTCGGGTGGTCGCTGCTCATTCCGCTTGGCTCGTTCGCTGCCGTGGTTCTCGGCGGCCTGCTGCTTCAGCTGGCGCTGATCGGAGCGATCGTGAAGTTCGGCGCGGGGCTTTCCCCGCGGGTGTTTTTCTCGCGCTCCCGATCCGCGATCGTCACGGCGTTTTCGACGAGCTCGAGTGCGGCGACATTGCCGACGAACTTCGTCGTGGCCGAGCAGAATCTCCGCATACCCAAACACATCGCTGGATTCGTCCTGTCGCTCGGCAATACGATGGGCAGCAACGGGACGGCCCTGTTTGAGGGAGTGACCGTACTTTTCCTCGCTCAGGTGTTCGGAATCGATCTGTCGTTCACGCAGATGATGGTCGTGATGATCATGGCTGTCATTACGGCGACCGGTGTGGCGAGTGTGCCGGGCGGATCCATACCGCTGATCGTCGGGATCCTGATGATGTTCCAGATCCCGGCGGAGGGTATCGCGATCGTCCTGGGAATCGATCGGATACTGGATATGTCACGCACAGTGGTAAACGTTGTGGGCGACCTGAGCGCGACGTGCGTGATCGCGCGATCCGAAGGAGTGTGGTCCCCGGCCGACGTGCCCGACGCCGTCGGTGGGACGGAACTCGAGGCGCGGCTGGACGAGAGTCCGGATTGGCCTAAGCCAGCCGCCTAAAACGCTGCCAGCTAGAGGCTGGCTGTAGCTCCGTCGCGCAGCGCCAGTTTGAGCGCTCCCCGCGCACCGATGATTGCTTCGGCATGAAGATGGGCTCCGGGAACCGCGGACTTCAGCCGGTGCTCCACACGCTTCCGTAGCGGCGAAGCTTTTTTCATCAGCCCTCCGGCAAAAGCGACCTCGATATCGGCTCGCTCGTCCCCGAACAGGCGTAGGGAAAGGGCGCGGATATGCAGCACGAGCTCCTCGGCGGCAAGATCTACGAGCGCTTTCGCCCGAGGATCGGTCGAGGCGACGGAGAAGACTACCGGCGCTAAAGCCGCGAGCGTGCGGGGGTCGGCGGCGGCCGCCCACGGGATCAGCTCCTCTGGCTGGTGAAGCTGGGTAGCCGTGAGTATCGCTCCGCTGAGGGCTGTCGGTGGCTCGCGGCCGTCGTGGGCGGCCGCCACGATGCCGAGTGCGCGCCTTCCGATCCACGCGCCGCTCCCCTCGTCGCCGAGCA
>JBKJKB010000223.1:0-8284 GCA_046597675.1 Gemmatimonadaceae bacterium | reverse complement strand
CTGCGCCGGCAAGCCGGGCGCAATCGCCGCGACGAGCATCACCGATCCCAACATTGCAATGATCCGTTTCATTTGCCGTTCTCCACGAAAGTATAAGTCTTTCCGTCGTGCGCGATGCGCCCCCACGGCTTCACCGCGTCGTGCTCGAAAATCAACAACCACTCCTCCGCCAGCGCCTGCGCGAACAGCCGCCGCTTGGTCTCCAGCGTGACGAGCGGCTCCACGTCATACCCCATGATCCAGGGGAGTGGCAGATGCGCGGCTGTCGGCGCGATGTCGCCGAGGAAGCACGCGCGGGCCGCGCCCGACGTCACAAGAACGCTCTGATGGAACGGCGTGTGACCCGGAGTCGGAATCACGCGGATCCCCGCCATCACATCGCTCTCCCCCTGCAATAACTGCAACTTTCCTGCCCGCTCGATCGGAACGTAGTTGCGATCGAAGTAGCTAGCCGCGGTGCGCTCGTTCGTGTGCGTCGCATAGTCGTACTCGCCGCGCTGCACGAAGAACTCGGCATTTGGAAACGTTACGGCCAGCTCGCCTTTGGAATCGGTGTACGTATTTCCACCGGCGTGGTCGAAGTGCAGGTGCGTGTTGATCACCACGTCCACGGCCTCGGGCGTGTGCCCCGCCGCCTTGATACCGTCCTCGAGCGCGGTCCTCGACTGTTCTCCCTGGTTCTCGACGCCGTAGATGTCGAGGAACTTCGCCGTCTCCTTGTTCCCCGCTCCCGTGTCGATCAGCAACAGGCCGCCGGGATGCTCGATGAGCAGGCAGCGCATGCCGAGTTGAATCCGGTTGTGCTCGTCCGCGGGAATGCGTTTCTCCCATAGGGGCTTGGGCACCACGCCGAACATCGCGCCGCCATCCAGGCGCTGGCCACCGGCCTGGATCGCATGGCATTTGAGATCGCCGATCTGGAGCGGCTGAACCAGCGGTTCGGGGCGCGTCATGCCGTCAGATCGTTGATCGCCGGTCCAGGCAGCGCGGACTTCCGCCGCGTCTTCCTCGGCGCCCGTGCGCCAGCGAACCGCTGAAGGTCGGCCCACGTGCACACGCCCGCGTCATTCGCGTGCCGCAGCATCCTGACCAGGCACTCGGCCGTCGCGAGCGCATCACCACCCGCACGGTGGCGCGCGGCGATCGACACGCCGTAGTAGCGCGCCACGTGATCGAGCGACCTGCGCGGAAGCTGCGGCAGGAGCTTGCGCGCGAGACGCACGGTGCATAGCTGGCGCCCCTGAATCATCTGTCCCGTTGCTCGCAGTATCTCGGCGGAGACGAAGCGCCAGTCGAATCGCGCGTTGTGGGCGGTGAACACGTGCCCGCCAAGGACCGACATCAGCCGCGGAGCGACCTCCCCGAAAGTAGGCGCGTCCTTGACCATATCCCACGTGATGTGCGTGAGCGCGGTGATGAAGTGCGGAATCGGCCGCTCCGGATTCACCAGCGTCTCGAACACCTCCGCGATGTTGCCGTCGCGCACGACGACCGCCGCGATCTCCGTTATCCGGTCGCCCGCATTGGCCCGCGTGCCCGTTGTCTCGACGTCCACGACCACGTACGACAGCGCGTCGATGCGATCGAGCCCGGGTGAGGCGTATCCTGCCGCGCCGCCCGCGAGCAGCGCGCGTGTTATCGCCGGCGGTGGAACGATGCGCCACTTACCGTCTATTCCCTTCTCGAAATCGGTGCGCCCGGCGAACATCGCGGCGGCCAGGTGCTCGGCGACCGTGCGCGGCGGGCCGGGAAGGTTGCACACGTGCGCGATCAGGTCCACGGCGTCGGCCGGTCCGGCCGACAGGTATTCCAGCGCACGCGTCGTCAGCAGCGTGTCCGCGGGCGCGGACTGCACACCGCTAATCACTCCCAGGGATCGTCCCTCGTCACGGGGCAGGTCATGCATCGGGGGCCGCCCCCGCCACGGACCAGCTCTCCACCGGGAAACGTGATCACCGCGCGCTCGTCCGCGCCGATCTGCACCACGTCGTCGAGAAAGTCCGCTGCGGATACGATTCTGAAGCCGACCTTTTCCATCTCGTGCAGAGTCGCCTCGTTTCTGGCGTAAGAGGTCACGAGCCCCGGCCTCAACGCGCCAAAGTTACAACCGGATGCCCATTGTTCGCGCTCCTGAATCATCCGGCGACCGCCGCCGCACATGACCGGCTCCAGCTTCATCCCGCAGTTCTCCAGCGCCGCGAATATCGTCGGCATCTCCGTCATCTGCACTTTGCCTTTCCGCCAGTGGAGGATGGGCAGCCGCTCGGGTCCGATGAAATGCGGCGGATAGACCACGCAAAGCTCGCGATCCACGTGCGTGAAAATCATGTCGAGATGGATCGCGATGTTCTCGCGCGGCATCACGACGACGATGACATCGGTGATGCTGGTCTGCGCGAACAGCAGCGCCGCGAGATTCTCGATCGCCGCCGGGCTCGACCGCTCGCTGAATCCAATGATCACCAGATCGCGGCGAAGCGGATGCACGTCGCCGCCTTCGAGCGTGTAGTTGATGCGACGCTCGGTGGAACCGTCGTACAGAATTCCCTTGTTGGTGAGTCGCGGGTGCGCGGAGAAGATCGCCTTCATGATCAGCTCCTCGCTCCACCGCACGCCGTAGCGCATCGAGCCGATCATGACGTGCTCGCCGAGTCCCATGGCAACGTCACGCGTGAAGAAGAGATTCGGGAGCGGCGGAAGGAGATAGCCGGACTCGTTCAATTTTTTAGCGAGCGGACCGGGTGGTTCTTCCCTGCCTTCGATCAGCGTGCGCACGAGCTGTTCGGGAGGCAGCTCGTAGATCTCCCGCGTCAACGGCTCCGACGGGATGATGTCCATCGACTCGCGCCACAGCTTCTCGCGAACGTGCTCGTCGGCGACGACGTCGGACAGCAGGTCTGTGACCTGGTGGACCTCGGTGAACCGCTCGAGGATCGCCACGAACCGCTCGAGGATCGCCACGAACCGGCGATGCTCCTCGCCTGCGGCCCGCACGTCCATCATGTCGTCGTAGAGGTAGGTCTCGCGCGTCGTTGGCGTTACGGCCAGAAGCTCAGGCCCGGGCGTGTGCACCAGGACTGAGCGGAGCGCTCCAATTTCGGACGTGACGTGTACCGGCATCTACCCGAAGATAAGCCATAAACCCGGCCTGCGGCGTCCACCTACTGGTATGCCGGTGGCCACGGAAATAAGTTTGTGAATGATTTCACAAGCCCCATGAAGCACATAGCAGAATCCACAGTTCGCCGGCTTTCCCTCTATCTCGGCTTCCTCGAAGACATTCATCGCCGAGGAACGACGACGGTATCCAGCGACCAGCTCGCGAAGCTCGGCGGCACGACCTCGGCGCAGGTCAGGAAGGACCTCTCCCTCTTCGGTTCGTTCGGCAAGCGTGGTCTCGGCTATTCGGTAACCGAGCTGCTCGAGCGTCTCCGGCAGATCATGGGGCTCGAGCGCCGCTGGCGCGTCTGCATCATCGGCGCGGGGAAAATCGGCGCCGCGCTGGCGCAGTACGAAGGGTTCACGCAGCGAGGCTTCGACGTCGTCGCGGTTTATGACTCGAACCAGGCGCGAACCGGAGAGATGCTCGGCGATCTTCAAGTTCGTGATGTCGCGTTCCTCGAGCGGGACGCGGAGACCGAGAAGTTCGATATCGCGGTGCTCGCGATTCCGGCGCGCGGAGCGCAGAAGATGGCCGAGCGCGTCGCGCGCGCTGGTATCGCCGCGATCCTGAACTTCGTTCCCGGTCAGCTGTCGGCGCCACCCATGGTCGCCATGCGCACGGTCAACATGGCCATGGAGCTTGAAGCTCTGTCGTTCGCTCTTACGAATAGAGACTGATCTTCGCGCCGGGACGTGGGACGGTGGTGTCCCCCGGAGACACCTACGCTTCGCTAAGACGGTGCTCCGGGGGACACCACCGTCCCACGTCCCTCGCATACATCGTTGCTTCGTCAAGCGAACGACAGAGCGTTACGGGTTTGCGCGGAGGACGGCGTAGAGGCGGGCGAACTCGGCTGGTGAGAGGGTCTCGGGACGAGCTTGGGGGTCCCAGCCACCGGACGTGAGAATCTCGCGCGCGCGATCCGAGTCCACGCCCTCCAGAGCGCGCACGATCGTTCCCAGTTGCTTGCGACGCATTCCGAAAAAAGACTGCACGAAGGCCTGGAAGCCGGGTGCGGTTTCGGGTGGGACCAGTGGCGTGGTGCGTGGGCGCAGGCGCACCACGGCTGAATGCACTTTCGGCGCGGGCGTGAAAGCGCTCGGTGGAACGTGCATTAGCAGCTCGGGCTTTGTCAGCGCCTGGATTGTGACCGAGAGCGCGCCGTACTCTTCGTCGTCGGCGTCCGCTGCCATGCGCTCGGCCACTTCCTTCTGCACGAGGAAGACAGCGCGCAGCGGCATCGGCGCCTTGAGTGCGTGGAAGATGATCGGCGTCGTGATGTAGTACGGCACGTTCCCCACCAGTACGTAGGGGCCGCCGGCCAGCTCCGCGATATCAGCATCAAGCACGTCGGCCTCGACGACCTGCACTGTCGGATCGCCGGCGAACTCTTCGCGCAGGTTCGCCGCGAGCGCGCGATCGAGCTCGATCAGTACGAGCCGGCGCGCGCGACCCACGAGGTGTCGTGTCAGCGCGCCTCGTCCGGGCCCGATCTCCACGACAGTCTCGTCGCCTCGGAGTTCGAGCGCGTCGGCGATCCCGGCCAGAACACGCTGGTCGTTGAGGAAATGCTGGCCCAGTCGTTTGAGGACCGGCGGATTCTGGCCGCGGCTGCGCGACCCGGGTGTGCGCACTGCCTACGCGCGGAGGATGACCAGAGTCTGATCGTCGCGGAGCGGTGTGCGGCCGGTGAAGCGGCGCAGCGATTCGAACACCTTCTCGAGGATCGTGTCCACGGGCTCCTTCCGGTTCTTCTTGACCGCGTCCAGCACGCGCTGTTCGCCGAGCCTGTCGCCCTTGGAATTACGCGCGTCGCTGATACCGTCGGTGAACAGCAGCAGCAGACTTTCCTTCGGATGCCACGGAAGCGACTTCGCATGCGGGGGCGCGTCGACCATCCCCAGGGGAGGATCGAGAGCGGGCAGTCTGTCGTACTTGCCATCGGGGCCAAACAGAAACGCGTGCGGGTGTCCCGTGTTCGCGTAGTTGAGCACGCTCTTCTTGCGGTTGACCACGCCGTAAAAGAGCGACACGAACATCTCCGTCGTCGTCAGCTCTTCGCGGACGGAGCCGAGAAGCGCACCGAGCATCGACCCCGGATCAGAGTGGATCTGCGCGTGAATCGACGCGGCGCTCATCGTCAGCGCCATGATCAACGCGGCGCGGTAGCCGTGGCTCGACACGTCGCCGATCATCACTCCCGTGGACGCGTTGCCGAGGCGGAAGAGATGATAGAAATCTCCTCCGACTGACTCGGCCGGCACTACGCGCGCCGCAATCTCGGCGTCCGCCGAAAGGCTCGCGGGCTGCGGCAGCAGCTTCATCTGCAGATCGTGCGCGAGCAGCATCTCCTGCTGCAGTCGCTGCTGATCCATCGAGGCGCGCACGAGCCGTGCATTCTGGATCGCGATTCCGATCTGCGTCGCGATCGCCGCCACAAGCTTCTGGTCACCGGCGCTGAACGGCTGACCGGTCTCCCGCTCCGAAAGAACGACGACGCCAAGCGGCAGGCTCCCGGTCGAGCTGGTCCAGATGATCGGGGCCGCGAGCATCGTATCGCGGGAATAGATGGCCTCGTGCTCCGACGTGCTCTCCCTCGAATCCGCGATCGCCAGGTGCCGCGTGCGGAAGACGCGCGCCGCGACGCTGCCCATGTCGTTGATCGGTATCGAGGTCAGCTGCGCCTCCACACCGATGGCCGCCACGGCGTACAGCAACGTCGTCGGCTTGTCGTACAGGAGAATCGCGCCGCGGCGCGCGCCGACTGTCTGGGAGAGCTCGATGAGAATCGTCTTCGCGGCTTCCTCGAGCGCGACTGTGCGGCCGAGGATCTCGCTGATGGTGTAGAGTAGACTGATTTCTTCGTACCGTCCCGCCAGCTCGGCGGCGGTGTGCTCCATCTCAAGGCCGGTCCGCATCATCTGATTGACCACGGGAAGCAGCAAGCGCGCGTTCCGTTCGAGCGGCCGCTGCTCGCCTTCGCACGGACCGATGGTCATCCAGGCGCGCTTGAGTCCTGAGAGGCGCGCGGTCATGAGTTGCCCGTCGTTTGTCGGGACTGGCCCCTGATCAGCCTCGGGAAGTGTGTCCGGAGCGAGTACGATTCCCGCGGACACAGCGGTCACCAGCGCGGACGGATTCTTCTCGTCGGCGAGCCAGACGGCGACCGGACATTCGGTGGCGTCCTTGAACGCGGCGAGAACCGACTGAAGATCCTTCATCCACGTTGCACCGTCAATCGTACGGTGTTCCCGTCGTCGGCGAACTGCTCCACGCGATGGACCAGACACTGCATCAGGTAAAGCCCGCGCCCGTCTTCCCGCAGAACGTTCTCGGGAGTGGTGCAGTTTTGCGTGCTCGCCGGAAGGTCGAAGCCAGCGCCTTCGTCGGTGACGTCGACGACGAGCATGTCGCCGGCCTTGTTGACCGAGGCGCGCACGCGGACGTGCTTGGAAATGTCCTCGCGGTTGCCGCGGAGGATCGCGTTGGACAGAGCTTCGGTCAGGGCGACTGGCACGTTGAGCGAGCACTTCTCGGGCTCGATCTTGAGCTGGCGGCATTCCTGCTGCACCAGCTCGACCACCCGTTCGATCTCGTGCACGTCACTGGGGATCTTGATCTCCAGCGCGACGCGCATTTTTCCCATCAGAAGCTCTCTAGCGCGCGCTCCCGACTGTCCGATATCTGGAAGAGCGTGTCGAGCTTGGTGAGCTCGAACAGCGTCTTGAGGTCGTCGTTCAGGTTCGCGAGCCGGAGCTCGCCGCCCTGCTCGCGGATTTTTTTGGACAGTGACACGAGCACGCCAAGTCCGGAGCTGTCGATGTACCCGGTCTGGCTGAAGTCGATGAGGAAGCGCTTCTCCCCCTTCTCGAGCTCGTCGAGCACCTTCTGCTTCAGCTCCTGGCGATTGCCGACGATGAGCTGGCCCTCTACATCGACGACCACGATCTCGCCCTGCTTGCGAATGGTGAAGCTCATTTTAGTGACTGGTGACTGGTGACTAGTGACGAGTAACGCCGTCATCGCTGCAACATTAATAATGTCCTGCGGCTGCGCTCCGCGGGAGAGATCGGCAACCGGTTTTGCGAGCCCCTGCAGGATCGGCCCGATCGCCACCGCGCC
Source organism: Gemmatimonadaceae bacterium (assembly GCA_046597675.1). Classification (GTDB taxonomy): domain Bacteria; phylum Gemmatimonadota; class Gemmatimonadetes; order Gemmatimonadales; family Gemmatimonadaceae; genus JACDCY01. The sequence continues at coordinate 999 of JBKJKB010000223.1, read as the reverse complement.
CGCGAGTCGCTCGACCAGCTTGTAAGCTATGTTGCCGGCGTCGAGTGATGGGAACACGAGCACGTTCGCCGTCCCTCCAAAAACACTTCCCGGAGCCTTCCGGGCCGCGACGTCCGGTACCAGCGCGGCATCGGCCTGCAGCTCACCGTCCACCAGCAGCGAGGGGTGAAGCTCGCGGATCAGGCGCACGGCCTCGACCACCGTACGTACAGAGTCGGACACCGCGCTGCCGTGAGTGCTGAACGACAGCAGAGCGACCCGCGGCTCGTCGCCGACGATCAATGACCGGTCGCGCGCCGCACAGATCGCGATCTCCGCTAGCTGAGCGGCCGTGGGGTGCGGAACCACCGCGCAGTCCGTGAACGTGAGCACGTCGCTTCCCGCCGCCCACAGCTGCCCGCGTACCATGTAAAAAGCGCTGGAAATAGTCGTTATGCCGGGCGCCTTCCCCACGATTGAGATCGCCGCGCGCAGGACATCGGCGGTGGGATACACCGCCCCCGCGACGCACGCATCCACCTGCCCGTCCCGAACGAGGCCCATGGCGTACTGCAGCGGCGGCGTCCCCTCGGCCAGCACGACTTCTACTCCAAGAGCTTCGACGGTGCCGTGGGTGTCGGGCCGGGCGGGATCGAGCACCAGCACGGGCTCTACGATCCGCTGCTCGCGGAGCACGTGCACGGCTTCGACGATCCGGACGTCCGCGCTTTCCGGGAAGGCCACGCGGCGGGGCCTCGCGGCCGCACGGCGGCGAAGGTCGTCGATGAAGCTCATCCGCAGTGCAGTTCAGGCCCGGGCGAATCGAGCCGTGAGAGCCTCAGCGACAACCGGATGCACGAGACCGTCGACGCTCCCGCCGAGCCGGGCCACCTCGCGCACGATGCTCGAGCTGATGTAGGTCGTGTCCAGAGACGGTACCATGAAGACGGTCTCGAGCTTCGGCGAGAGGTGCCGGTTCATGAGCGCCATCTGGAACTCGTACTCGAAGTCCGAGACGGC
>JBKJKB010000182.1:0-17990 GCA_046597675.1 Gemmatimonadaceae bacterium | reverse complement strand
CGTCGGTGTGGTGGGCATGTCAACGCACGCGGTGACCGCGAAAGCCGCAGTCGCTAATAGGGCCAACCTCTGCTTCATACACACTCCTGCAATGAGAAAGTGATGCCGCTCGCGCGGCGCGCTGCGTCCGTCAATCGGCGGGCGCAGTCTTGCCTCCAGCTCGATACATGAGCCGGCCATCTTCCTTCACACTTTCTATCGCGAGCTGCCGCGACGCATATGAGTGCTCGCCGCCCGGAGACGGCGAAACTGGCTGGTGCTGGAAAAGTGAACGACTGCCGCAGGGGTTATTCCATCCCAGGACGATTTAACCCGGAGAGAGCAACCCGGTCATACCGACCGAATCCCCCGGCCAACCACCGATAAACACCTGTGGCGGCCGCGAAGAAATAAGAAACGGCGTTTAAAAACGCAAGCACGACGTAAAAGGCTCCAGGCCCTTGTCGCTGTTACAGCGGAGGCCGGCGAAGATGAAACGCAGTTGCACGCTGATATGCCTCCGCCACCGCAAGCAGGCGGGCTTCGCCGAAGAGAGACCCGAGGAAGGTCAAGGAGACCGGGGTGCCATCGGGCCGGAATCCGTGCGGCAGGATCACCGCCGGATGTCCCGTGAGGTTCGTTGCGACCAGCTGCGGAAAACCGGTCACTGAGGTCGGCGTGACGATTACGTCCACCGACGCGAAGAGCTTGTCCCATTCGGCAATCGCACGTGTGCGCAGCCGGTTCGCGTTGATGTAATCGACCGCGGGAATGAAGCGAGCTGCGCGAAACGTGTTCGCCCAATCGTTGCGGCTCTGCTGCACCAGCTCACTGTCGCGGTTCGATCGCGTGAGTGAATCGAAAGCGGCCGCCGCCTCCGCGGTGAGAATGATCCGCATCGCGTCGTATGCGAGCTGCGGCATCTCGACTGGGGTAAGAGCGAGGCCGATTCCTCGCAGCACGTCCAGCGCGGCGTCGTCGAAGCTCTTCGTTCCGTGCAGCGTCCGTTCGGAATTCGCGGGATCGAGCTCGGGCACGTCGAATGCGCTCTTGAAATACCCGATCCTGACATCGCTCGGGCGCAGCCGGGGATTCGAGATGAATGGCGGCCCAATCGCGCTGCCGTCCGATCCATCGGCGCCGCTGATCACCTCGAGCACGAGTGCGCAATCTTCCGCGGTCCGGCAGATCGGCCCCAGCTTGTCCATCGTCCACGAGAGAGCCATGGCACCGGTTTTCGGCACGCGTCCGTATGTGGGCCGGAGGCCGGTAACCCCGCAACGCGTGACAGGCGACGAAATCGATCCGAGTGTCTCACTCCCTATCGCGAACGCGACGAGGCCGGCTGCTGTGGCCGCGGCCGGCCCGGCGGACGACCCGCTCGAACCCTGATCGAGCTTCCATGGATTGCGCGTCATCCCGCCGAACCACACGTCGCCCTGCGCCAATTCTCCGAGGGACAGCTTCGCCACGAGGACAGCGCCGGCAGCATCCAGCCGCTGCACGACCGTCGCGTCGTGATCGATCACCTGTTCGCGGTATGGGCCCGCGCCCCAGGTCGTCTTGTATCCGCGTACCGCAAGCAGGTCCTTGGCGCCCCACGGAATTCCGTGGAGCGGGCCGCGGTATCGACCCCGCGCTATTTCCAGGTCGGCGGTCCGAGCCTGCGCGCGCGCCCGCTCTTCGGTGAGCGTGATGACCGCGCGCAACGACGGATCGAGTCGCCGGATCCGCGACAGGTACATCTCGGTGAGCTGGGTCGATGTGATCCTTCGCTCGCGTAAAAGTGCGGCCAGCTCGGTGACGGGCGCGAATGCCAGCTCTTCCAGATCGCGCGGGACCGCTCGCGCTCTCGCAAGGCGAGGTTCCACGCGCCGCGGCTCGGGAGGGATGCTCCTTCCAACCGGCAGCGGGTTGAACGTCAGTGCCGGCGACTCGGCGTTCACCAGCTCGATTCCGTGCAGCGAGCGAAGGCGTGCCTCCTGGGTTCGCAGTGCGGCAACCATCATTTCGCGCTCATCGTCATCGAAGCTGAGCCCGGCGAGCTCTTCAGCGCATTTGACGGTGGCTGCCGTGATCTCGGCACCGCCCGCGACCTGTGCCCAGAGAACTCCAGGCAGAAGCGTGGAGCCTAGTCCCGCGGCGGCGAAGTACTCCATGAACGCCCGCCGGTCGTACGCGTGCTCAGTCATTGTTCATTCTCCGTTGACGAGTACTGCCGAAGCATCTCCACGTGCGGAATGTCGTCTTCGAGGTACTCCTGACCGGCGCGCTCGAACCCGAGCGAGCGGTAAAAACCCTCGGCCCAGCTCTGCGCGCCGATGCGGATCGTGGCGCCGGGGTAATACTCGCTCGCGCCGCGAATGCCTTCGGCCATGAGCGCGCGGCCGACGCCAGTGCAGCGAACGCTCGGGTGCGTGATGACACGGCCGATGGATGGCTCTTCGTATTTCACGCCGGGCTCGACGAGCCGCAGATACGCGATCACCAGCCCGGACGCATCACGCGTGTACAGATGCCGGGAGCGCCGATCCCATCCGTCGGCGTCGAGATACGCGCAGTTCTGCTCCACAACGAACACCGTCTGGCGGAGCGCGAAGATGTCGTAAAGCTCGTCCGCGGTGAGCTCGGGGAACGAGCGCCAGACCCAGTCCGGCATCACTCGCTACGCCTGACCCGCGGACTTGCTGAAAGCGTCCTCTCCATCGAACTGCTGCAGCTTCTCGACGTGCATCCAGATTAATTCCCGCGCGAGTCGCTGGAGGAGGTCGATCAGCTGTGCGTCAGCAACGTCCTTGCCCGCGTCACGCGACACGAACCGGCACCGATAGTGATCCACGAGGCCCACCTTGGCCTCTACCTCGGGGTACACGGCGGTCCCGCGATTAGCGATGCCGGCGAGCTTCAACGATGCGTCAGCCATGAGCGCTTCCACCTTCCTGCCAAGCTCTCCGGGCATGAGCAGCGATTCCACGAACACGTCGACGCCGACCACGCGGCGCGTCTTCGTGCGCACGCACTCCACCGACTCGACCATAGGGGGCACTGTGAAATGTCCATGCTCACGCTGCGCGCTTATGGACGAGCGCTTACCGAGATTCGCTATCACCTCATCGGTGAAGCCGGTCGTGGAGACGGGGTTGCCTGTGCCGAGCATGTCTCCCGTATGTATACCCTGTTCGAACGTATAGACCACGGCGTGCTCGATTGCGGTAGCCGCGGCCCCTTCGCCAATGTGGCGCAGCATCATCGCAGCGCTGAACAACAGCGCCGTCGGATTCGCGATGTTCTTCCCCGCGATGTCCGGCGCCGAGCCGTGTACGGCCTCGAAGATCGACACGCGGCTGCCGATATTGGCCGAAGGCGCGAAGCCGAGCCCGCCCGTCAATCCCGAGGTGAGATCGCTGAGGATGTCGCCGTTCATGTTGGTGGTGACGATCACGTCGAACTGCTCCGGCCGCATCGCGAGCTGGTGCGCGCAGTTGTCCACCAGGATGTGCTTCGCCTGGATGCCCGGGTACTCCGGTGCGATGTCTTCGAAGGCGTGCTGCAGCATGCCCTCGGTGAGCTTCATGATGTTCGCCTTGGTCGCGCAATGAAGCACGCGCCGTCCTTCGGCGACCGCGAACTCGAACGCCAGCCGTACGATCTTCTCGCAGCCGTTTCTCGAAATGAGCTTCAGGCACTGCGCAACACCCGGCGTCTGCATGTGCTCGACGCCGGAGTAGAGATCCTCGACGTTTTCCCGGACGATGACGATGTCCAGATTGCGGTCGCTGAAAGGGGTCTTCACGCCCGGCAGCGTCCGCACTGGACGGATGTTACCGAAGGTCTCGAACAGCTTCCGGAGGGTGACGTTGGCGCTCTTGGCGCCGTACCCGATGGGCGTCTCCAGCGGGCCCTTCAGCAAAACGCCGGTCCGCGCCACGGAATCGATGGTCTCCTGCGGCACCCCGGTGGCGTTGCCTTTGGCGAACACTTTCGCGCCCGCCTCGCATTCGTCCATCTGGAGCTTGATTCCGGCGGCCTCGATGACGCGAAGGGCGGCTTTGACGACCTCTGGACCGATCCCGTCCCCGGGTATCACCGTAATGCGTTTGCGTGTTGATGCGCTCATGCGGCAAACTTAATCGTGGCACGCACGTTGATTCCACGTCCGTTAACTGCTAGAATGAGAGTCCCTTCCCGTCCGATCTTCGCGCGCGTAGCTCAGTTGGATAGAGCGTCTGCCTCCGGAGCAGAAGGTCGTGGGTTCGAGTCCCGCCGCGCGCACTTGGAGCCATCAGCCAGCAGCTACCAGCTGGCAGCTAACTGCTGCCGTCGACTTCGGGCACTCGTGCTCGTGGCCGCGTTGGCCGCACCCGCTGTGTCCGCCGCGCAGGCCCCCAGCCCCGATGGCTTCCGCGCCGACACGGGGGCTCTACGCAGGACGCTCGATTCCCTCGTTCAAGCGCACCACGGAACCGTCGGATACAGCGTAGTAGATCTCGAGACCGGAGCGCGGCTCAGCTCCCGCGGCGACGAGACGTTTCCAACCGCGAGCCTCATCAAGGTCCCGATCCTGGTCACGGTTTATGACCTGATCGCCAGGGGTCAGCTGTCGCCCGAAGACCAGCTGACGGTCCTGAGGATCGACAAGGTGCCTGGAACGGGGATCCTCCAGCATCTGCACCACGGGATGATCATCACCGTCGCTGACGCAGCCTGGCTGATGGCGACGATCAGCGACAACACGGCGACGAACCTGCTGCTGGACCGCATCGTCATCCGCCGCGTATGGGACAAGATGGAGGCCCTCGGCCTGCACAACACGAAAGTCCATTCGAAGTCCTTCCTGCGGAGCTCCAGCGTCGCCATGGACAGCTCGGTCAAATACGGGCTCGGCGTAACCACACCGAACGAGATGGCGCGTCTTTTTGGGCTGCTGGCTTCCGGTAATGCCGTGAGCCCCGCCGCGGATTCGGCCGTGCTCAGGACACTCGAGAACGGCGACGATTACCGCATGCTCCAACGTTTCGCGGGAAATGTCCGCTCTGCACGCAAGACGGGACTCGGGGAGAGCGTTCGAACCGAGTGCTCGTTGTTCTACCTGCGCCACCGCGTCGTCGCGTGCGTGCTCACGAAGGACAACGTGGATACCAGATGGATTCTGGACAACGAGCCCAACCTGACGATGGCGCGGATGGGTGAGGCAATAGTGGCGGCATGGCCGAAGTAACGCGCTGGCGCGAGTTGACGATCGGGCTGATCGGGCTCGCCGCCGTAGTGACGATCGTGTTGGGCGTGCTCACGTTCGCGCAGATTGGCGGCGTCCGCGGAAAGAAAGTGCCGCTGTACGTCGCCGCGGATGAGACCGGCGGGCTGATGGAGGGCGGTGACGTCTACCTCGCGGGAAAGAGGGTCGGCAAGATCGAGAGCATTACGTTTCGCGCGCCGTCGACGGACACGACGGAGCGGCTCCTGATCAAGGCCGCGGTGCTCGAGCGCACGATGCCGCTCATCCGGAAGGATTCGCCGGTGCAGATCGGCCCGCTCGGCACTTTCCTGGGAACACCCGTGCTCGGCATCGCCGCGGGATCCAGCACTTCCCCGCCGGTGCAGCCGGGGGACACGCTGTATGCCGGCGCGTTCCGCGTATCGGAAGGAGTGATGGCGCAGATCGCGGTCGTAGGGCGCGACATCGGGGCACTGAAGGAAGAGTTCACGGCCGTCATGGAGGACATGAAGACCGCGCGCGGCACGTTCGGCGCGATGGCCGTCGAAGGGCCACGGGACATCGGCCGCGTTGGGGCTGATTTTTCCCGCTTCAGTGCGCGGCTCACGCGCGGCGGCGGGACCGTGAGCATGATCATGGGCGATCCCAAGTTCGGCGCGCGGTTCGGAGCGATTCGCGCAGACGTGGACTCCCTCCGGCTGCTCATCACATCCGAGCGCGGCACGGTTGGGAAGTTCCGGCGCGACAAGAATCTCGGCGCCTCCGTGCAGAGCCTCCGTGACGAAGTCGCCTCATTGCAGCAGACCCTCGCGGAATCACGCGGCACCGCTGGTCGGGCGATGAACGATAAAGCCGCCCAGGAGGAGCTGGCCGCGCTTCGCAGGCAACTGGACGAGCTGATAGCCGACTTCAAGAAAAATCCTTTCAGGTACATCCGACTTTAGCTTGACCTCGGCGCCGGGCTGCCGTAGGTTCGGCGCTTCGGAGGCACTGAACGTGCTTCCTCCCCTGGCGCCCCGCACGACACCCCTCCCCCCGCAACAACTCTCTCCCCCGAATCTGTTGAGCGCCACGCGCTCGTCATGACGACAATTCCGCCGCAGGTGGACATCTCCGACTTGAAGCGCAAGTCGGTTCCGGAGCTACAGCAGATGGCCGACGGGCTCGCGATCCCGAACGTCGGTACGCTGCGCAAGCAGGAGCTGATCTTCCGGATCGAGCAGAGTCTGCTCGACACGAAGATCACGCTGCGCGGCGACGGCGTGATCGAGCTGTTGCCCGAAGGCTATGGATTTCTGCGCAGTCAGAACTGGAACTACCTGCCGGGCCCGGACGACATTTACGTGTCACCGTCCCAGATCAAGCGCTTCAACCTCCGGACCGGCGACAGCGTGTACGGCCAGGTACGGCCGCCGAAGCCATGGGAGAAATACCTCGCGCTGCTCAAGGTCGAGCAGATCAACAGCGATGATCCCGAGCGCGCGAAGGACCGTATCGCCTTCGACAACCTGCGCCCGATGTATCCCGACGAGCGCCTCCGTCTGGAGACGAGCGACGGAGACCTGAGCATGCGCGTGGTGGACATCATCGCGCCGATAGGCAAGGGGCAGCGCGGACTGATCGTGGCCCCGCCGCGCGCGGGCAAGACGATTCTCATCGAGAAAATCGCCAACGCCATCGCCGAAAATCACCCCGAGGTGACCATAATCGTCCTGCTCATAGACGAGCGGCCCGAGGAAGTCACGGAGATGATCGCGACCGCGATTCGCGCGGAAGTGATCAGCTCGACTTTCGACGAGCCGGCGGACCGGCACGTGCAGGTCGCGGACATGGTCCTGGAAAAGGCCAAGCGACTGGTGGAGCAGGGGCGGGACGTAGTCGTGCTGCTCGATTCGATCACGCGACTGGCGCGCGCGTACAATACGGTCGCGCCGCATTCGGGGAAGATTCTTTCGGGAGGCGTCGAAGCGACGGCGCTGCACAAGCCGAAGCGGTTCTTCGGAATGGCGCGCAACATCGAAGGGGGTGGCTCGCTCACCATCATCGCGAGCGCGCTCGTCGAAACCGGCTCGCGCATGGATGACGTGATCTTCGAGGAGTTCAAGGGGACGGGCAACATGGAGCTGGTCCTCGACAGGAAGATTGCCGACCGGAGAATTTTCCCGGCGGTGGACATCATGAAGTCAGGGACGCGAAAGGAGGAGTTGCTGCTGACGCAGGCCGAGATCAACCGCGTATTCCTTCTGCGCAATTTTCTGTCGGATATGCCGGAGGCGGAGCAGATCGAGTTTCTGTTGAAGCAGATGAAGCGCACCAAGGACAACAAGGAGTTCTTCGTGCAGATGGCTCAGGGTGGCTGAGGCCGCGGAGGAACGACGCGTGATGGGGATAGACTATGGTGAGCGCCGGATCGGAATCGCCGTCAGCGACCCATCGGCGATGATCGCGGCACCCGCGGGCTTCATCGCGCGGCGCCGCGGCAAGCGGGTGCCCGTTAATGAGATCGTGGTGCGCGCTCGTGAGCTGAACGTGCGTGAGTTCGTGCTGGGTCTGCCGCTCGACGGCGACGGGAACGAGACCGAGCGGACCGCGGAGGTGCGCGCGCTGGCGCAGGAGCTGGAGAAGCGGACCGGGCTGCCCACGCGGCTGGTCGACGAGCGGTTCACGACGGCCGCGGCGCTGCGGGCGGTGCGCGAGATGGGCGGGAGCACGCGCGGGCGCAAGGGAGACGTCGATTCGCTCTCCGCCGCGATCCTGCTGCAGTACGCGCTCGACTCGGCGCCGCGAGGACCCGGGTCATGATCCGCCTGATTCTTCTCGCGGCGCTCGCGCTCGGTTGCAGCCGGCCGGAAGGACCGCCGATCCGCGTCGTCATCCCCGAGGGCTCGTCGATGCGCGTCGCCGCGGAATCGCTCGCCGCCGCGCGGCTGATTTCGTCGTCCACGGGGTTCCGCCTGTACGGGCGCATCGCGGGAAATGACCGCTCGTTGAAGCCGGGCACGTATCTCGTAAGGCGCGGCACTCCGTGGCCCGAGATCATGAGAGCGCTGATAGGTGGCCGCGGACTCGTGCGGAGCGTGACGATCCCCGAGGGTCTGGCACTCGTGCAGATCGCGGAGCTCGTTGGCAAGGCGCTCGATGTCCCTCGCGATTCCGTGATCGCCGCGGCGAAGGACACCGCTCTGCTCCGCAGTCTGGACGTACCGACCCCGACGCTCGAAGGCTACCTTTTCCCCGACACGTACGCATTTCCCGAAGGGACCGATCCCGCCCGCGCGGTCAGCGAGATGGTCCGCAGGTTCGAGCGGGAGTGGGATCCCAAGTGGAATCCGCGGCTGGCTGAGCTCGCCATGAACAGGCACGACATCGTCACCCTCGCGTCCATCATCGAAGAGGAAGCCAGGCTCCCGCAGGAGCGTCCGATCATTTCAGCCGTGTACCACAACCGGCTGAAGATCAACATGGCGCTGCAGGCGGATCCGACCGTGCAGTACGCCCGCGGCGTACACGCGGAGCGCGTGACGTTCAAGGATCTGGAGATCGACTCGCCGTACAACACGTACAAGTACCCGGGACTTACTCCGGGCCCGATCTCGTCGCCGGGCGGTGAGAGCCTGCGCGCCGCGCTTTTTCCTGCGAACGTGAACTACCTGTATTTCGTGGCGTACCCGGACGGTCATCACGAATTCAGGCGCACGCTCGATGAGCACAACGCAGTCAGGGCGAGGTTGCGCGCCGACAGCAACCGGCGCGGCGCGGCGCGAGCCGGCGTGGCGCCCACGACGCCGGCAGCATCTGCTCCGCGTAAGCGCTGAGTCGCTACGGCTCGTCGCGGTAACCGACGAGCCCGGATCCGATCTGAATGCATGGATTGGCCGGATCACGTCCGCGGTGCGTGGCGGCGCCACGATCGTTCAGGTCAGGGCCAAGCACGCCTCACCGCGGGCTCTCCTCGAAATCGTGAAGCACCTGGTGTCCGCGCTGCCCGTACCCGTGCTGGTGAATGACCGCGCTGACATCGCGATCATGGCGGGCGCCGCCGGAGTACATGTGGGCGCCGAGGACGTTCCTGTCGCCGCGATACGCGCGTTCGCGCCGCGGTCGTTCATCATCGGCGCTTCGGTGGGGTCGCGCGCGGAGCTGGAGCCCGCGCGCGGCGCTGACTACGTCGGGATAGGACCGGCATACGCCACGGCATCCAAGACGGACGCGGGTCCGCCGTTGTCATTCGAGGAGATCACGGAGCTGCAGCGGCTAGCCGGCGTGCCCGCCGTCGCCATTGGCGGAATCTCTTCGGCGAACGCCCGTGAAGTTCTTGCTGCCTGCTCCGGTCTTGCCGGAGTGGCAGTGGTCAGCTCGCTGTTCGGCGCCGCCGACGTCGAGATGGCCGCGCGGGCTTTGCGGGCCGCCATCGGAAAATGAGGTCGGGCGCGGACTGAACGCGCTCACCGCGGCGGTTGTTGCCCTTGCTCCGCCCGCCCGGCGCGAGGCGAATGTCGGCAACGCACTCCTGCACCATGGGAGAGAGAAACAGGTCCACCAGATCAGGATCGAATTGCGTGCCCCGTCCCGCCAGCAGCGCTTCCCTGGCGTCGCGCAGGCTGCGGGCCCGGCTGTACCGGCGGCGGTGCATGATCGCATCGAACGCATCCACGATCGCCACGATCCGCGCTGATTGCGGGATGTGTCTCCCCTTGCTGCCGCGCGGGTAACCGGTTCCGTCCCAGCGCTCGTGGTGCGCGAGGACGCCGGCAGGCAGATCGGGGTAAAACGCGGACAGTGGCTCGAGCACCTCGGCGCCGCGCCTGGGATGCGTCATGATTGCGCGCCGCGCCTCGGGCGAGAGTTTCGCGGCATCGTGCAGAATGTCGAACAGTGCTTCGTGGATCTTGCCGATGTCGTGAAAGAGCGCGACCCGCTCGACGCTGTGCTTCTCGTGCTCGGACAGGCCGACCGCGTCCGCCAGCTCGAGCGCGTACTGGGCGACCCGCCGGACGTGGTGGCCCGTCTCCTCGTCGTTCGCGTCGATCGCGTTCAGGAGCGTCTCGAGCGTGGCCGAGCCGAGCCGAAGGGCCTGCCTGTAAATGCGCCGCTGGCGCATGAGCATGAGGGCCGCGGTGGCGCCAACGGCAAACTGGAAGATCGGAAGCATTCGGTGAGCATTCCAATGCAAGAAGCGAGGCACCGCCCCTCGCGGCGGGCGCGCTAACTTCCCCCTGTGGATTCGGTAATCGTCAACCGCAGGGCCGAAAAGCGCTGGGCGGCGGGTCACCCGTGGATTTTCCGCAGCGATGTGCTCGAGCGCGCGGCATCACCCGCCGGCGCCGTGCGCGTGGAGTCGGCCAAGGGGCGCCCCATCGGCGTCGCCCTGTGGAGCCCGAAGTCGGAGATATCCCTGCGAATGATCGACAGGGATCCCCTCGCCCGGATAGACGGCGAGTGGTGGCACCGCCGCATTGGGAAGGCGGTACGCCGGCGCGCAGGTGTGTCGGCCGTCACCACGGCGTATCGCCTCGTGCACGGCGAGGCGGACGGCTGTCCTTCGCTCGTATGCGACCGGTACGGCGAATATCTCGTGGTGCAGCTGCTGAGCGCGGGAGTCGACCACTATCGCACGGAAATTGTCGACGCCCTGGTCGAGCTGGTGCAGCCCGCGGGAATACTTGCGCGGAACGACGTGTCCGTGCGCACGAAGGAAGGATTGCCGCGCAATGTCGAGGCGCTGCACGGGCAGGTGCCCCGCGAGATCGAAGTGGAGGAGAACGGCGTGCGTTACCTTGCCGCGCCGTGGGATGGACAGAAGACCGGCGCGTTTCTCGACCAGCGCGAGAACCGCGCGTTGGTGGGAATGATCTGCCGTGGCCGCGCGCTCGACTGCTTCAGCTATCACGGCTCGTTCGCCCTGCACCTCGCGCGCGGTGCCAGCACCGTGACCGCACTCGACTCTTCCGGACCGGCGCTCGAGCGCGCGCGGCTGAACGCGACGCTGAACGGGTTCACCAACATCGACTTCATGGAAGCGGACGCATTCGATTTTCTTCGCGCGACTGAGGCAAGCGGTGGGCGCTACGACACCATCGTTCTGGATCCGCCCGCGTTCGCGAAGACTCGGCAATCGCTCGCCGGGGCGATGCGCGGATACAAGGAGATCAACCTGCGGGGGATGAGGTTGCTCGCCGAGGGCGGTCACCTGTTCACCGCGAGCTGCAGCTTTCACCTGAGCCGGGAGCTTTTCTTCGAGATGCTGCAGGAGGCAGCGGCGGATTCGGGCAGGACGCTCGCGCTCCGCGCGATGACGGGCCAACCCGATGACCATCCCGAGATCATCACCATCCCCGAGACCGGCTACATCAAAGGCGCGCTGCTGCAAGCTCTCGACTGACGTCGAGGATTATTTTACTTGCGTCGTTCGCCGACTGTCCTACCTTTGGATTTTTCGGAAGTGCTGATGCCGCATCATGTGCTCCGGTCGTTAAAGCACGAATACCAGGTCTTTGTCGACTCGGAGATCGAGCGCTACAAGGACTCGGTCTCGCGCCACTCGCTGCTCGGCATCGCCGACGAAGCTGTCGCCGCGCTTCGCTCGCAGGCGCAATACGAGCCGGAAGAGCTGTCGCTCTGCGCGGAAGTCGACCGTCTGATCGCGCGCAGGATCAAGCTCCCCAAATACACGACCTGGCAACGCAAGCGTCTCAAGCGCCTGGCCGAGTATCGCAAGCCGGAGACTTGGGGCATCGCGCCGGACGGTCCGCTCGTTCGCGAGATCAAGCCGGGCTCCGATACGCATGTGCTCGTAACGGGCGCGGAGTGCGAGCGCGCCGCGATCTATCTCGCTGCGCACGGATGCGCGGTGACCGCGATCAACGAGGAAGAAGACTGCGTCGATCGCGTCGTGGCAGCGGCCGCGGCCGCGGGGCTCAACTCGCGCATCGACGCGTGCGTCGCGGACCTTGGCACCTGGTCGCCGAAGCCGCTGACCGCCGTCGTCTGCCCCAGCGACAGTCTCGCATCGCTGACACCGCACGACCTGACCCGCGTCATCGAATCGCTGCAGGACGCAACGAAAGCAGGCGGCGTCCATCTGTTCGAGACCATCCTCAACGGCAGCGGCTCGCTCACGGTCGAGGAGCTGCGCGCCCGCTACTCGGGATGGACCGTCGCCGTCGAGCGCGAAAGCGGAACCGCCCGCAGCTTCCTCGCCCGGAAGGCCGCAGCGTAACGTTTTGACACGGACCTTGGCCGGAAACGTGTCATTTTGCGACATTCTTGCCAACGGCGAACGTGCTGCTCTTTACATAAGACTTTATAATGCAATGACTTAGCTGGAGTGACAGACTTGGCACCGGCCGTGCCTTTATGGGGGCGAAAACAGCACCCACGAGGCCACATGAAAAAACCCAGTCTGAAGCCTGAAGCGTTCGAGCCGATCGGAATCGTCATCTCGAGTGGCGATCGATCCGAGCCCGTGCCTGTAGTCCTCGAGTACGTCTGGGGGCCCGCTCCAGTGGACACGGCGCCCGCCAAAGTCCGGGCCGCCTGAGCCCCACTACTATAAGATAGGACCGTACAGCCGGTCCTCATTCCGGCACCAAAAACCCCGCCGCGCAAAGCGACGGGGTTTTCTGCATTCTTGGGCGGTATGACCATTGCCCATAGGCGCCAACGTGACCTCTGACGGCGACTGGGAAGTCGAGCGCGAGCGGCTCCTTTCGCAGCGGATATCTGACATCGGGCTTTCCCTCGAAGGCACCGTCCTCGAGAAGCTCGTGACGCAGCTTTATGTCGAGCTCGATCAGCGCGGCCTCGCGTTCCGGCCCCCCGTGTATCTCAGCGACCAGTGGGGCTGCCCCGACGGCACGCCGTTGATCGGCGTCCCGTTCTATCTCGCCGATCCGCGGCTGGCGCGCATCGAAGAAGACTTCGCGCTCGCGATAGAGAACGAGAACGACGTGATGCGATTCCTCCGGCACGAAGCCGGTCACGCGTTCAACTACGCCTATCGGTTGCACGACCGCGCCGACTGGCACGAAGTGTTCGGACCATACTCGCGACCGTACCGCGACCGGTACCGGTCCGATCCATTTACTCACCAGTACGTCCGCCACATTCTGGGGTGGTACGCGCAGAAACACCCGGACGAAGACTTCGCGGAAACGTTCGCCGTGTGGCTCACGCCCGGCATCGATTGGCGCGCGGAGTACGAAGGCTGGGGCGCGCTCAGGAAGCTGGAGTACATCGACACGGTGATGCGTGAAGTTGGCGAGGTGCAACCGGAGACTCCGGAGCTGACCGATGATGACCTGCCGGTCGCGGCGATGCGCTACACGGTCGCGGAGCATTATCGCGACATGGACGACCCGCTGCCGGTCAGCGACCGGCGTATCTTCGACGGGGATCTGCGTACGCTGTTCGGAAAATCGTCGGAGATGCCCGACGGGGATCGCGCGGGAGAATTCATCAGGCTTCACCGCCGCGAGATCGTAGGACGGATCGCGTACTGGACGGGCGAGCCGGCGGCGGTCGTGCGTAAGTTCGTGGACCTGATCGCCGAACGAGCGGAGACGCTGGAGCTCGCGGTACGCGGCCGCGAGGCGTCGACGCTCATCGAGCTCACCGCCTTCGGGACCGCGGTCGTGATGAACTACCGATATACGGACGACTTTACGGGAGAACGGAAGGCCGAATGAAAATCACGCTGCTGCACACGCAGGATGCCCTGGAAGATCCGCTGGACCCCGTCCTCGCCCAGATCGAGGACGCGCTGGCGCGTCTCGGACACGAGCCGTCGCGGATCGTCGTGGATGACAAGGTCCAGCCGGTCGTCACCGCGCTCGCGCAGTCGCCTCCCGACCTGGTCTTCAACCTGTGCGAGTCGTTCGGCGGGCGAAGCGCGCTCGAATCCAACGTCGCCGCGCTCCTCAACCTGCTCGATCTGCGTTACACCGGCTCGAGTCCCGCGGGCCTCATCGTGGCGGGCGACAAGACGCTCACGAAGAAAGTGCTGTCCTTCCACGGAATCACCACGCCGAAGTTCGCGACTGTCTTCCGTGGCACGGTCGACTGGGCGGGCGACGTGGAGTTTCCGCTAATCGTCAAGCCGCCACAGGAGGACGCGTCCCTTGGCATCACCGGCAAGTCGGTGGTGCGCGACGTAAAAGAGCTGCTCGAGACGATGAGCTCGCTGCAGACCGAGTACAAATCCGCGGTCCTCGCGGAGCAGTTCATCGAGGGGCGCGAGTTCTACGTCGGGGTACTCGGCAACTCGAGCCCGGAAGCCCTTCCCGTGATCGAGCTCGACTTCTCCGGCTTCCCGGCGGACAAGCCGCGGATCGCGAGCTGGGCCGCCAAGTGGGGCGACGATGGAGACGAATCGGGCGCCGAGTTCGCGGGCACGAAGTCGGTGTTTCCGACGGACGTGAGTGAGGAGCTGACCGAAGCCATGCAGAAGGTCGCGGTGGATTCCTTTAACGCGCTGCGGCTGCGTGATTACGCGCGCATCGACCTCCGCGTCACGGATGCCGGCCAGATCTACGTGATCGAAGCGAACCCGAACTGTTACCTGGAGGCCGGGAGTGAGTTCGCCCGCGCCGCGGCGGAGTCGGGACTGCAGTACGATCAGCTCATCGAGAAGATCATCGAGCTGTCGACCGCGAGATACTCCCGGTAATGAAAAAAGCCGGCGACAGGCCGGCTTTCTTCTTCTTCTATTCCGCCGTCGAACGGCGGCAGCGCTGCTAGCGCTTGCGCTTCTTGGCCGCGCTCTTACGCGCCGTCTTGCGGCCCGTGCTCTTACGCGCCGAGCTCTTGCGAGCCGTCTTACGCGCGGGCTTGCGCGCCGTCTTGCGGCCTGCGGCCTTCTTGCGACCCGAGCTCTTCTTTCTGGCTGCCATCGTCTCGCTCCATTCAGGAGTGGATTGCTCACCTGTCCACCGGTGGACCGGCGAGTACTGCGAATGCAACTTCGAACGTTGCATGATCACGCCGCTTGCACGAACATCATGTTTGCAATCGTGATCGACGCGAATATAGGAATTGTCGTGTCAATCACGCAATAGGAAAATCTGTGCGCCGAACTTCGAGCGGATTTGGGATTTCGGTTTTTGATTCGCGCCGTTCATGTTTTGTTCGCCATTACGAAGTGCCGGCATTGCTTGTTTCTTGCTTGTCAGTTGAGCGTCGTGATGCTTTCTTCATGCGTATCTGCACGTGCGTTGCACGAACCACCAACCACCAACCCGACATCGTTACGTGAAGGCTCTCGTGAAGGAGACGGCCGCGCCGGGCTTCGTACTGCGCGATGTACCAGTCCCGAAGATCCGCGATGACGAAGTGCTCATTCGCGTGCTGCGAGCCGGTGTTTGCGGCACGGATGTTCACATCTACGAGTGGGATCGCTGGGCCAGCGGCAGGTGCAAGCCACCGTTCGTCGTGGGGCACGAGTTCGCCGGGGAAGTAGCGAGGGTAGGCAAGCTCGTCACGGACGTGCACGAGGGCGAACGTGTGACCGCCGAGGGACACATAGTGGACGGCAGGTGTCTGCTCTGTCGCACCGGCAACTCGCACGTATGCCCACACACGAAAATTATCGGCGTCGACCGCGACGGCTGCTTCGCCGAGTACATCGCGATGCCCGCCAGCAACGTCTGGCACCTCGACGACAGCACCTCGTTCGACGTCGGGGGAATCCACGATCCGATCGGTAACGCCGTGCACACCGCGCTCACCGCGGAGATCCCGGGCTCGATCGTTCTGATCACCGGCTGCGGGCCGATCGGACTGTTCGCGATCGGCGTCTGCAGGGCAGCGGGCGCCGCGCGCGTCATCGCGTCCGACGTGAACGACAAAAGGCTGGATCTCGCGCGCACCATGGGAGCGCACGCCGCGGTTCATCCTGCCGACCTGGAGTCGGAGGTGATGAGCGCCACGGGCGGACTCGGCGCCGACGTCGTACTGGAGATGTCGGGAGTCGATCCGGCCGTGCATCAGGCACTCGCGCTCGTGCGCGTCGGCGGCCGTGTACAGATGCTCGGCATACCCGCCGCGCCGATCGAGATCGACTTTGCGTCCGAGGTGATCTTCAAGGGGATCACCATTTACGGCGTGGTCGGGCGCAAGATGTACGACACCTGGCATCAGGTCACGCGGCTGCTGCGCTCCGGGCAGTTCGATCCGACTCCCGTGATCACGCACCGCTTTCCGCTGGAAGAGGCCGACGCGGCGATCGCGGCGATCAAGTCCGGTGACGCGGGAAAAGTCATCTTCGAGATAGCCTGAGAACATTCACATGACACTGAACACGAAATTCACCGCACAGCTCGAGGAGCGTCTCGATCAGCTCCGCGCCGAAGGAGTGTACAAGCGACTCAACCATCTCGATTCGCCGCAGGGGGCGCGGGTCATCATGGAAGGGCGCGGTGAGGTCCTCATCCTGTCGTCGAACAACTACCTGGGGCTCGCCGACGAGCCCCAGGTGGTCAACGCGGGCAAGCTCGCGCTCGACAAGTTCGGCGCCGGCACCGGCAGCGTACGATTCATCTGCGGCACGTTCACCATCCACCGGGATCTGGAAGCGGCGCTCGCCGGGCTGGTGGGGACGGAAGCATCGCTGTCCTACGTCTCCGCGTGGAACGCGAACGAAGGGCTGACGGCGACGATCGTCGAGCAGGGAGACTTCGTGGTATCGGACGCGCTCAATCACGCGTCGATCATCGACTCCATGCGGTTGGCCAAGGCGATCGGAAAATGCGAAACGGGTGTGTATAGCCACTCCGACATGGACGACCTGCGGCAGAAGCTCATCGCCGCGAAGGACGCGCGACGGCGCGTCATCTGGACCGACGGCGTGTTCTCCATGGAAGGCAGCATCGCGCGGCTGCCAGAGATTCTCGAGATTGCGCGCGAGCACGATGCCGTCGTCGTCGTGGACGACTCGCACGCCACCGGCGTTTTGGGCGCTTCGGGACGCGGTACGCCGGAGCATTTCGGTGTGATCGGAGAAGTGGACGTGATAACGTCCACCCTCGGCAAAGCGCTCGGCGGAGCCGCAGGAGGATTCGTGGCAGGATCCAGGGCGCTGTGCGACATCCTGACGCAGCGGTCGCGCCCGCAGCTGTTCTCGAACGCGCTTCCGCCGACCGTGGCGGCCAGCGCGCTCGCATCCGTGCACTTTCTCCAGGCGCACCCGGAGCGCGTCATGACCCTCCGGGAGAACGCGAATTACTTTCGCGCGGCCATCACCGAGGCGGGCTTCGCTCCGCTCCCAGGCGAGACCCCGATAGTGCCCATAATCATCGGCGAGACGGCGACCGCCATGAGAATGAGTGACATGTTGCTGGAGGAGGGCGTCTTCGTAACGGGCTTCGGCTTTCCGGTCGTGCCCCAGGGGGAGGCGCGCATCCGTTGCCAGGTGAGTGCGGCGCATACCCGCGAGGACCTGGACGAGGCGATCGCCGCGTTCAAGGTTGTAGGAAAGAAAGTCGGACTTCTCAAATGAGGAACGTCATGCCTCTGGGCTCAATAATCCGCGCGTTGGGGATCACCGCTTTGCTCGCGACGACCGTGCAGGCGCAGGAGTCGCGACCGTTCCGGGACTCGTGGTTCTGGGGCGCGAAGGTTGGAACGCTGTCGGTCGGTACGAGCGAGACTGGCCGCACCTGGGCGCCGAGCATCGGCGCCGAGTGGCTGATCACGCGCAGCGCCGGCGGTCTCTGGGCGTTCGCTGATCATACGAGCTTCGACATCCGCACATCGGTGGATGATCCTACCGTCACGAGCGGCCGCCGCGAGGTCGATGTGC
>JBKJKB010000146.1:0-6556 GCA_046597675.1 Gemmatimonadaceae bacterium | reverse complement strand
TCAACCCGCTCACGACGCGGAGCGCGAACGACGCCGCCTGCGGCACGTTCTGCTGCCGCAGAAGTCCGCGCATCATCACGGGGTCAGTCGACGCCAGCGCGGCGCCGAGCAAAAGCGCGGCCGGCACCGGCAGCGACAGAAGCAGCATTGCCGCGCCCGCGATCAGCAGAGATGTGAGGAGGGTTCCCGGTCCCAGTGCTATCGCCGCCACCTTCGCATGCCGCCGCACTCCGGAGTAGTCGACCGCGACCGAGTCCGAGAAGAGCACGAGCACGAGGCTGACTATCACGATGGCACCGAGCGCCACGGAGTCGAAACCGAAATCGACGACTCCCAGCGCGTGCGGGCCCAACAGCGCGCCGAGGCCCAAAAAGATCGCCGCCTGCGGCACTCCGACCCGATCCATCGGGCCGGAGAGCGCGGCGGCGATCACTACGACCAATCCAATGAGCCCGATTATTCCAGCGAGCTCGGTCGTACCGAGGTTATCCACGCATCGAAAATAACGTCAGCTGCAGCTCACCGCGTTAAGCGTACCGCCGAAAAAAAACCGGGATCCTCTCGGACCCCGGCTCTGTTTGCAGCGCTGCTATCCCGATCAGTTCTGACCGCGCGGGCGGCCGGGTCGCGCGCCGCGCATTGGGCGACGGCCCTGCATGCCTCGCTGGCCAGCCTTCCTCTGCGAGGAATCGCGCTGAGCCATGCGCTCACGCATCTGCGCCTGCCGAGCGTCGAACTTCGTCCGCTGCTCGGCGGTAAGGACCGCGCGGACTTCCGCCTGCGAGCGCTCCTGCAGCTGCTGAAACTGAACGCGATACCTGGCGTGAATCGCCTTGATCTGTTCCTTTTGCGCGTCGGTGAGGTCGAGGTTCCCCATCATGCCGTGCTGGCCACGATGCGCCTTGCCGGCCTGGCCCTGCTGCGGTGCCGGAGTCTGCGCGCTGGCGACGGTTGCCGCGCCTACGAGCATTGCGACTGCGGCCGCCGCTGTACGAATCCGATTCATCATGCCTCCAATCCTGATTGAGATAGACCCGGCACGTTGGGTGGGGTCGCAATCTTGGACGGTAGCAGGGCGCAGATGTTAAGGCGCGAGACTGCCTCCCGGGATTTGGACGGGGAATCCAAGTTCGGGGTGCGCCAGTAGCGAGTTGACCAGTAGCGAGTAACCGCAGGCACTCCCAACTGGCCCACTTGTCACTGCTTACTCCCTACTTGGATTCCGGCTGGATGAGCTTCGGAGCCAGCGAGGCTACCCGGCTGCTGCAGCCGGCACACCACCAAACCGGCGCTCCCGGGCATGAAATTCGGCCACGGCAGCGTGCAGGTCCTTCGCCGAGAAGTCCGGCCAGAGAATCTCGGAGAAATAGAGCTCTGCGTACGCGCACTCCCACAAAAGGAAGTCGCTCAGCCGCTGCTCTCCGCCCGTACGAATCAACAGGTCGACCTCGCGGGACGGGCCGCGGTCATGCTCCACCTCGCCCAGCAGTCGCATGAACTGCTCACGAGAGAGATGGTTGCTGTCCGCGCGGCGCGCGGCGCGCAGGATGGAGTCGCGCGCGGAGTAGTCCACGGCGATCCTGAGATCGAGCCTCTTACCGTCGCTGGTCGCGGCCTCGGCCGACTCGATCGCCTTGCGCACCTCGCTCGGAATTCTGTCGCGCCTGCCGATGACCGTTAGCCGCACGCCGTTCGCGATGCAGCGATCCACCTCGGAGAGCAGATACCGCCTGAACAGGCGCATCAGCATCATCACTTCCCGCGGCGGCCGGTTCCAGTTGTCAGCCGAGAAAGCGTACAACGTCAGCACGCGAATGCCGCACTGCGGCGCCGCCTCGACGATCCGCCTGGCGGTCCGCGCGCCCTCAATGTGCCCAGCCGGACGACTGCTTCCGCGCGTGATCGCCCAGCGGCCGTTGCCGTCCATGATGATCGCCACGTGAATGCCAGTCGGGATTTCGCCGCGCTGTTCGGGCGCGTGCACCGCGGCGTCCTGCCGGCGGCGACTGCTCTGCCGCGTGAGATCCATCCGCCTATTTGTGGTCACGCGTCGCATGGATGAGGGCTTCCATATGATTGAGGTAACGCTCGATAGCGCGCCGGCCTTCCGCGGTGAGGCGGTACTCGGTCCGGGGCACGCGACCTTCGAACGACTTCGTGCAGCTCACGTAGTTCGCGTCCTCCAGCTTGCGGGCGTGGACGCTGAGATTTCCGTCGGTGATCTTGAGCAGCTTCTTCAGATCGTTGAAGCTCAGCTTCTCGTTCACCGCCAGCGCGCTCACTATTCCGAGCCGCACACGCTCGTGGATGAGACGGTCGAATTCGCTTGTGTCGGGACCGATTGCGCGGCCGCGCACCGGCCGCAGCTTCGCCGCGTCCGCGTTTCCGCGATCCTGCCGGACGGCTCCCTGTCTAGCCACCGTGCCTCCTCGCGATCGGAATGCCGAAGACGATGTGCAGGCCGCCGAATGCGGCAGCCATGAGGATGTCATTCGTCGCGGGCGAAGTGAACAGCGCTATCGCGCCAGCGATCATGAAACAAAATCCCATCACCGGGACGACTCGAACGGAGAACGCGCCGCCGGTCACCACCGCCGTTCCATATGTGAGAAGCCAGAGACCCGGGAGCACGTCGTACATCCCGAGGTTGTAGAGCTGTATCGTGAGCAGCGCACCGACGACCATCGGCGGCGAGAAGCTGAGCAGAAACTTTCGTCCCGCGCCCGACATCAGCGGCAGCCGCGCGGCGCGCGCTTTCCGGATGATGGCGGCAATCATGATCACGGGCGCGAGAAGCGCGGCGGCGAGCCAGGTGTTGAGCCACGCAACCTCCGTAGGTTGCCGAGCTGCAATGGCCGCGGCGGTCAGCGCGGCGACTCCGACGATCACCATCCCCCAGCCGGAAACGGCGGTGAACGCCCCTGCCCGCTCCATGGTGTCGCGGATGAACGCGAGGTTGTCCATGGCTCTGATGTGGAGCGCGGGCTCTTCCACGGGAGTGACCTTTTGAATCGGCCTAACTGACGACATGCAGTTAGTTTAGGAGGTGGGTTCCCTCTAGGTCAAGTACTTTACCGAACAAAGCGAGTTCCGAACCTTTGCAGTGGTCCTTGATCCTGGCCGCGCTCATCGTGGCCGTGCTGGGCGGTAACGTGAAGCCGCGGTCGGCACGACGGCCTAGGGACTGGAGATCGGGCCGGGCGGCGGATCGCTGGCCGGGAAGCTCTGTTCCCCCATCCTGTCGAGGCGCCGCTCGTCGATCGCGGTCACGAGCATGCTCACCAGCTTCTGACAGAACGCGGGCAGATCATCGGGCTTTCTGCTCGTGATGAGCTTCTGGTCGACCTCTACCTGCTTGTCGACCCACTCGCCGCCGGCATTGGTGATGTCGGTCTTCAGGCTCGGCCACGACGTCAGCGTTCGGCCCTTCACCGCGCCAGCCTCCACCAGGAGCCACGGGCCGTGGCAGATCGCCGCGACCGGCTTGTCGGCTTCCATGAAGCCGCGCACGAACTCGACCGCCTTCGCGTTGGTTCGCAGCCTGTCGGGGCTGCGCACGCCGCCCGGTAACACGAGCGCGTCGAAGTCCCGCGCCGTTACCCGGTCGACGAGCTTGTCCACGCGGAACTTGTCGGCCTTTTCCCCGTGGTTGACTCCCTGAATCTCGCCCTCTTTGTCTGCGACGAGCGACAGATCCGCACCCGCGTCGCCGAGCGCCTTCCACGGCTCGGTGAGCTCGATCTGCTCTACGCCGTCCGTCGCGAGAAACGCGACTTTTCTTCCTTTGAGTGACTCAGCCATCGGCCGCCTCTTCACGTTTGCGCCGAAGGTCTTCGAGCGCCGGATTCGCATGAGTCTTCGGAATCAGCGACTCCTTGTCGTCGGTCGCGGTCTGGGCCACGCGCATCTTGTCCTCGGTGTGCACGCGTTCGTCACCCGGATTGCTCTTCTGATCCGTGACCGAAGATCCACGCGGACTGTGACCTCGCCCGGTCGGATCGAACTTTCCCGGGCCGTGCGCCCCTTTCTTTCCTGGCATCCTTGCCTCCTCGAAGTTGTTTCTACGGATGCATAAGGGTCACGAACCGTGCCATATTCCGGCATGCCTCTGATCCCGCTGTACGGACACGCCTCGCTGCGCAAGCGGCTGGCGCGAAGCGCTGAAGCGGGACGATTGCCGTCGAGCCTCCTGCTCCACGGACCTGCAGGCATCGGCAAGCAGCGGCTAGCGCTCTGGCTGGCACAGCTGCTCTTGTGCTCGGGGGAGGATCGCCCGTGCGGGAAGTGCCAGCACTGCCGCTACATGGGCGAGCTGCAGCATCCCGATCTGCACTGGTTCTTTCCGCGGCCGCGCCTCAAGGACTCCGATCCCGATCCCAACGACGTGCGCGACGACTATCGGGAAGCCATCGTAGAGCGGGTGGAGGGCGGCGGCTTGTATGAGGCGCCCTCTGGAACCGAGGGAATTTTCATCGCAGCCGTTCGCTCCCTGACGCGTGATGCGATGATCGCGCCCGCGCTGGCCTCGCGGAAAGTTTTCGTCATCGGCGACGCGGAGCGCATGGTGTCGCAGGAAGGAGCTGACCAGGCGGCGAACGCGCTGCTCAAGCTGCTCGAAGAGCCGCCCTCAGATACTGTTTTCGTCCTCACGTCGAGCGAGCCTTCGGCGCTGCTACCGACCATCCGCTCGAGGGTCGCGGCGGTGCGCGTCCAGCGACTGACCGAGAAGGACGTGACGGATTTTCTGCAGGATCCTCTCGTGCGCGCCCATCTAAAGAAGGCCAAACGGCCCGAGCCACGCGCGGACATCCTCGGCGGAGCGCCGGGCCGCATACTGAATGAATCCGAAGATGCGCAGGCGATCACGATCGCCCGCCGAATGCTGGACGCCGCAGCCGGCCGCACGCCCGAGCGATTCTCCCTGGCGCTGACGAGAGGCGTGAGCAATGCACGCGGTGCGTTCACGGATTCGCTCGACGCGCTGACGGTGCTCCTCTCGGAGCGGACCCGCGAAGCCGTGTCCCGCGACGATCGGCCGAGGGCTGCCCGGCTTGCTGCCGCCGCGGATCTGGTGGAGATCGCCAAGGAGCGGGCGGGCGGCAACGTAAATCCACAGCTCGTCACCGCCAAGCTGGTGCTCGATCTGAGCGAGCATCTGTCGTGAGTGAGCGAGGCCGCGCGGATGCGAAACTCAGTCACGTGGATGACACGGGGCGTGCCCGGATGGTGGACGTGACCGCGAAACCGGAGACCGAGCGGATGGCCCGCGCCCGCGGAGTGATTCGCATGCTGCCCGCGACCGTCGCCACCATCCGCGAGAACCAGGCGCCCAAAGGCGACGTGCTTGGCGTGGCGCGCATCGCCGGGGTACTCGCCGCGAAACGGACAGCGGAGCTGATTCCGCTCTGTCATTCGCTTCCGCTCACGGATGTGGATGTGGCTCTCGAGCTTGACGACGCTCTGCCGGGGGTGCGCGCCGAGGCCGTCGCGCGGACCGTCGGCCGTACCGGAGTGGAGATGGAAGCAATCGTCGCGGTGTCCGTGGCGCTCATAACCGTGTATGACATGGTCAAGGCGATCGACAAGACGATGGTGCTCGGCGGGATCGAGCTGATCGAGAAGCGAGGGGGTACGTCCGACCGGCAAGGCCGTATCAACCCCTCCCCCTACCCCACGCAATGACCAAACGCTTATTTCCGCGCGCTAACGCTCGCGCACGATCGGCTATACCACCGACCGAGGTACATCCTTGACCAACTCGACTTCACACGAGGCATGGGGAACCCGCATGGGGTTGATTCTTGCCATGGCTGGCAACGCCGTCGGACTCGGCAACTTCCTCCGCTTCCCCCGGCAGGCCGCGGTGAACGGCGGCGGGTCTTTCATGATCACCTACTTCATCGCGCTGCTGCTGCTCGGCATCCCGCTGATGTGGATCGAGTGGGGCGTCGGTCGCAACGGTGGCCGTTTCAGAAAGGGCCACATCCCCGGAATGTTCGCGGCGCTCTGGAAGCACCCTGCCGCGAAGTATCTCGGAGTCGTGGGCATGATCATCCCGCTGACGGTGATGATCTACTACACGTACATCGAGAGCTGGACGCTCGCATTCTCGTACTTCTCGATCACCAAGGACTATTGGGGCAATACCTCGCAGGAAGCGATGGTTGGGTATCTCCAGTCGTACCAGGGAATAACTCCAGGCAGCAGCCACATCACGGCGCTCGGCTTCTTCCTGGTGACGTTGGTGGTGAATATCTGGATCCTGTCGCGGGGAATCTCGGGCGGCATTGAGAAGCTGGCGCGGATCGGAATGCCGATTCTGTTCCTCTTCGCAACTGTGCTCGCAGTGGTGGTCATCTTCCTGCCCCCGGGACCGGGCGGAGAGACGGCGTGGCAGGGACTGCAGTTCATCTATAATCCCGATTTCTCGCGACTCGACGAGCCCAGTGTGTGGCTCGCCTCAGCCGGACAGATCTTCTTCACGCTGTCTGTGGGCATGGGCTCGCTCCAGGCCTACGCGTCCTATCTGTCGAAGAAGGACGACATAGCACTCAAC
>JBKJKB010000139.1:0-8882 GCA_046597675.1 Gemmatimonadaceae bacterium | reverse complement strand
GTCATCTTCGGCGCTTTGGGATCGGGCGCGTCCGGATCGTCGGAGATAAGCGCGAAGCTCTTCGTCTTCGCCGGCGCACCGCTCCAGGTGAGCGGCAGCGAGATGTCTTCGCCCTCGCAGGTGAACCTGGCCGGAATCTCCGCATTCGGCGCGAAGGCGGTTGACACGACGGTGATGCCCATGGGAGTCACTCCGTTGGTTGGTGATCTGACCACGAAGATAAGGTGCGCGATCGGGCGGCTCGCCGCCTGACGTCATTTACACACATTTACACACTTCTTGACAAGACCTCCACCCGTAAGCGAACGGGGTCTCTCGCCTCGGCTCTCAAAACCTCCTGTTATGAGTGTCGGTCAGAACCGTTCAATGGCCAGGGAGCACGGCGTCGTCACAAGTCCATCACCATCCGCACGTCGGGATCGATCGCAGCGCCCGATCCGCCGCGCGTGAGCCATGACACGCCGAAGAACACGAGGAACGAGAGCACGAGCGCCAGGCCCGACACGCTCACTCCGGCCGGGAACGAGTACGCCTTGAAATAAGCCAGCGTCTCGAACACGAGCGTGATCGTGAGTCCGGTGCCGATGGACGCGATGGCCCCCTCGCGCGTGGCGCCGTGCCAGTTGAGGCCGATCGCGAGCGACGGCACCAGCGTGGACGCGAACAGTCCCCAGCCGAAAATCCCGAGAAACGCGACGAGCGTGCCCGACAGCTGCGCCAGCAGCGCGGCGAGCAGCGAGATCACCACGGTCGACACGCGGCCCCACAGCAGCTCGTTCTTCACTTTTCGCCCGAGCGCTTTCGGCAGGTCGTGAGTCACCGCCGCGGCACCGATGCTCATGAACGAGTTCACGGTGCTCATGATCGCCGCGGCTACCCCCGAGAACACGAGCGCGGCCAAC
This sequence comes from Gemmatimonadaceae bacterium, assembly GCA_046597675.1. Lineage (GTDB taxonomy): Bacteria > Gemmatimonadota > Gemmatimonadetes > Gemmatimonadales > Gemmatimonadaceae > JACDCY01. The sequence goes on along the minus strand of JBKJKB010000139.1, from coordinate 7,980 downwards.
AGCACGGGCGTGAAGTGCAGCAGGAACAGCGGCGTCGCGTCGTCCGGTCTGACGAGCGGCAGCATCTCCCCCTGAACGACGAGCGACTTCACCGCGACGCCCACGGCAAAGTACAGCAGCAGCGTGACGATGAGGGCGACCGACATCAGCAGCGGATACCACTTGAGCTGCCGCGCGTCGCGCAGCATGTAGAACTTGTGCACTACGTGCGGCTGCGCGAGCGAGCCGAGTCCGAACACGAAGAAGAGCGACAGCGCGGCCAGCGGAGTGAGCTTGCCCCATGGCCCGAAGAACGCGGGATCCGCGGCGCTCACCGTGCGCGAGATCCCCGCGAGTCCTTCACCACCGCCCCCGACCTGCAGCGCGAACAGGAAAACCAGCAGCGACGCTAGCGCCATCAGCGTCCCCTGAAAAACGTCGGTGTACACGCCGGCCAGAATCCCTCCTGCGACCGAGTACGCGAGAGTGATCGCCATACCGAGCCATATGCCGGTCGTGAGGCCGACCCCGAATACGGCGTCGATCACGAGACCCAGCGCGAGGATGTTCGTCGCCATGTAGCCGACGACGGCGATCAGGATCGCGACGCCCGCGAGTCCCTGCGCCGAAGGCGACCGGTACCGTGCACCAATGGCATCGGGGATAGTGATCAACCCGCGAACTTCTCCAAGCATTCGCAGCCGCTTCGCCAGTACCCACGCGCCCATGGACGTCGTGATGGACGCCGACAGCACGAGGTAAAGTGCGCCCATGCCCGCGCCGTACACGAATCCGGGACCACCGATGAATACGAATCCGGAAACCGTCGCGGCCATCGCGGCCAGCGCGAGCGGGAAGACGCCGATCCTGCGCCCCGCGACGAAGAAATCCTTCGCTGTGCGCGTGCGACGCGTGGCCCAAACGCCGATCGCCGCGACCACAGCGAAATAGACGACTGCAACCGCGACGATCGCTGGTTGCGCGACATCGGGCAGTGCGGCCGTCTGCAGCAGCGCGACGACGTTCACTTCTCCGCCTCTGCGCGGCTCGCGGCTTCGCGCACGCGCTCGATGTCTTCTTCAGTGAGCGTCAGTTCGTCGAACGTCAGCGCGTATGCGACCGGGAGAATCAGCACGGGCAACAGGCCGATCCCGTACAGCACGATCGCCGCGCGGCGCGGCAATCCCAGCAACAGGGGCTCGCCGGCTGCCGGAAGCAGCAGCGCAGCCGCGAATGCGCCCAACATGATCAGGAGTACGGCGGCGAACGGGATTGCGAGGCGCCCGAGCCCGCCGTGCGGCTGTCCGGTGCGTGCGGCGCCGAGTGCCATAGTCGCAACCATCGCGAACGATGTCGCGATCGCCATGACCCATGCGCTCCAGCTCGCCGTAGCGCCGCCAAGGATCGCGCCGCCGTAGGCGACTCCAATCGCCACCACGGAGGCAAAAAGCACCGCGAGCGCGGCTCTTTTCACTGATCCACCCCGGAACCCGCGTTCTCGCAGCTCATGCGCCTGCGAATGTAACGCCCACGCGGGGGCTATCGAAGTATGGCCGAACCCGACGATAAAATCGACGGTCGGGCTGGCCCGTATTTCGCCTATGGAACGGGCATGCCAAACTCCAATTCATTTGCATCACCCGTACGGCTGCTGGCGCTGCTCGCGCTGCTCCCGCTGATCGCCGCGTCCGCGTGTTCGCGCGGCGAATCCGCCGCCGATACCGAGGCCGAGACCGCCAAGGCCTGGGCGCCCGAGCAGCTCACGTCCGTTAATGAAGTGCCGGCCGCGGCGATCACCGCTGCGATGGAAACGAAGCTCGCGGAAGCGGCTCCGACGACGATCGACCGCGAGCAATGGTCCCACACGAAGGCGCTCTACAAGGCGTACGGCACGAAGCCGCTCTGGCTGACGTCGAAGGGATTACACGAAACGCGCACGCGGGCTCTCACTGACGCGATCCTCGCGGTCCACTCGGATGCGATGCGGATCGACGACTATCCGATCGGCCGACTGGCCGCGGCTCTCGCAGCCGTGAAAGGCGCGGGCAATGCTACTGCCGAGCAGCTTGCCGAAGCCGACGTGATGCTGACGGCTTCGTATGCCGCGCTCGGCGAGGATCTCCTCACCGGGCAGATCAATCCAAAGACGGTGTCGCAGAGCTGGTTCGTGGATCCGCACGAAGAGAACGTGGACAGCGCGCTCGCGCGCGGACTCCGCATAGACGCGCTCGACCGGTCGCTGACTACGATGCGGCCGCAGGACGCGGACTACCGGGGGCTGCGGCTGGAGCTGGACAGGTATCGCAAGCTCGTCATTGCGGGAGGATGGCCAAGGGTGCCGCTGACGGAATCGGTGAAGCCCGGTGAGCGGATCAGCCCTGCAGTCGCCAACGCGTTACGCGCACGCCTTACCGCGCAGGGCTTCGCGATCGCGGGGGCGCAGGGCGATTCCGCGAGAGCCGCCGGAGGCACGTACGACGTCTCCCTCGCCGGAGCGGTCGCGCAATTTCAGGCGCGGAGCGGGATCATCGTGGACAGCGTGCTCGGTGGCGGGACGCTGGAAGCGCTCAACAAGCCGGCGCAGTACCGCCTCGCGCAAATCGCCGCGAACATGGAGCGCTTTCGCTGGCTGCCGCGCAGCCTCGGCTCGCGCTACATCTTCGTGAACGTCCCCGCGTTCCGCCTCGAGGCGTACGACGGCGGCAAGATAGCCCTCGAGATGAAGGTGATCGTCGGCCAGGAATACGAGGATCGCGCGACGCCGGTGTTCAGCGATTCGATGGAGTACGTCGTCTTCCGCCCGTACTGGCTCGTGCCGCCGGGCATCGCGGAGAAGGAGATTTTCCCGAAGGGGCCCGGCTACCTTGCGGCCAACAACATGGAAGTCTACAGAGCGCAGGGCGAGACGCGCGTGCGCCAGCTCCCGGGCGAGGACAACGCGCTCGGCCAGATCAAGTTCATGTTCCCGAACGACTTCAACATCTATCTGCACGACACGCCGAACAGGGAGCTGTTCAAGGAGGACGTGCGCGCGTTCAGCCACGGCTGCATCAGGGTCGAGCGGCCGGATCGCCTCGCCAACTTCGTGCTCGGCTGGCCGCAGGACAGGATCGACAAAGCGATGAACAGCGGCGCCGACGACCAGTCCGTGCGGCTTCCGAAAAAGATCCCGGTCTACATCGCGTACATCACGACGTACATGCGCGGGGGGCAGCTGTATTTCGGCAACGATCTATACGCTCGCGACGACCGGTTGATGGATGCTGTCGCGGCCGCTGCGATGCCGACTGCGAAGGCGGTGGAAGCGGTGCAGGCGCTCAGGCGGATTGCCGAGCGATGAAACCGCAAACTGCGACCGAGAACGGCCAAGCTGATAGCTGCCAGCTTGGCCGTTCTCAGTAGCAGTTAACCGGCGTTAATCGTCACTTTCTCCATCACGACGTTGGCCTTCGGCCGATCTCCGGACGCAGTCGGCGTAACACCGATCGCCTCGATGATATCCATCCCGTCCACGACCTTGCCGAACACCGCGTGCTTTCCGTCGAGCCACGCGGTGGGGGCGAGTGTGATGAAAAACTGCGAGCCGCCCGAGTTCGGGCCGGCGTTCGCCATCGACAGCACGCCGACGGAGTCGTGCTTCAGCTCGGGGTGGAATTCGTCGGGGATCGTGTAGCCCGGGCACCGGCACCGGTGCCCTTCGGGTCACCACCCTGGATCATGAAGCCCTTGATGACGCGATGAAAGATCACGCCGTTGTAAAAACCCTTCTCGGCGAGGTCGATGAAGTTCTTGGTGGTCTTTGGAGCGCGGTCCTCGAACAGCTCCACCTTGAAAGTGCCGAGGGTGGTATCGAATTGGGCGATGCGGTTCACGTGATTCTCCGGTACGAGGTGATCCGCGTAGAATAACTCAAGGCCACGGAATCCAGGAACCGGGGTTCGCGTCTCCGCCAGCGGTGTCGGGTGTGTGGCCGGTAGTGACAGTGGAGAAAATCCGCTGATGACGGCCCGTCTCACCACCTTTACTATTCAGGCGATTGGATGCCGGGGTTTTTTCGGAGAGAGATGCGACCTACCGACGTTTCTGACCCGGCGTATTACCATCGGGTCGTTGATTGCCAATGGGCGTGCCCGGCGCACACCAATGTTCCGGAGTACATCCGGATGGTGGCGCAGGGGCGCTACACCGAAGCGTACCTGCTCAACCGGCAGTCCAACGTCTTCCCGGGGATCCTCGGTCGTACGTGCGACCGTCCGTGCGAGCCCGCGTGTCGCCGTACGCGCATCGATGGCGAGCCGGTGGCGATCTGCCGCCTGAAGCGAGTCGCCTCCGATTACCGTGACGACGAAGAGATGTGCGCGAACCTGCCGCTGATACCGGCGGAGAAGAACGGAAAGAGAATTCTCTGCATCGGCGCCGGGCCGGCGTCGCTCACCGTCGCCAACGATCTCCTTCCGCTCGGCTACCAGGTGACGATGTACGAGAAGTACGATCGCGCGGGCGGACTGATGTGGAACAACATCCCGCGCTTTCGCCTCCCGCCGCGCGTCCTCGACGAGGAGATCAAGATCATCCTCGACATGGGCGTGGATCTCCGCTGCAATCATCCCGTCACCAGTCTCAAGGGGGTCCTGGATGAGGGGTGGGACGCGGTCTTCATCGGCTCCGGCGCGCCGCGCGGCAAGGAGCTCGATCTGCCGGGCAGGCACGACACGGACAAGATTCACATAGGAATAGACTGGCTTCAGTCCATCGCATTCGGGCACATAAAATCCATCGAGCCACGCGTGCTCGTGATCGGCGTCGGGAACACGGCGATGGATTGCTGCCGCTCGTCCAAGCGACTCGGCGGTACTGACGTAAAGGTGATGGCGCGCCGGTCGCGCCCGCACTTCAAGGCTTCGCCGTGGGAGCTCGCCGACGCGGAAGAGGAAGGCGTGGAGATCGTGGAGAACCACGCGCCCAAGCGGTTCATCATCGACAACGGCGTGCTCACGGGCATGGAGTTCGACGTCGTCGAGTGGAGCGAAGGCGAGCAGGGGCGTCCGGTCAGTCGCCCGCTGGATACGGTCGTGATCCCGTGTGACACGGTGATCCTGGCGATCGGGCAGGAGGGAGCGTTCCCGTGGGTCGAGCACGACATCGGGATCGAGGTGGACAAGTGGGGTGCGCCGATCGTTGACCGCACGACGTTTCAAACGACACGCGACGGCGTGTTCGTCGGCGGGGACGCCGCGTGGGGACCGGAGAACATCATCTGGGCGGTGGAGCACGGACATCAGGCGGCGACCTCCATCCACCAGTATTGCGTGGGCAAGCCGCTCATTGAACGGCTGCCGTGGGGGATGAATCTCGTCAGCCAGAAGATGGGGATGCACGAGTGGAGCTACAGCAACGACTATGACGAGGCGCAGCGGGCCCGGATGCGGCATGTCGCCCTTGCCGAGCGTCTGCGGAATCTGGAGGAGGAGGTCGAGGTTGGATTCGACCTGGAGCAGACGCTGCGCGAAGCCGAGCGCTGCCTCAACTGCGACGTCCAGACGCACTTCACGGATGCGCTGTGCATCGAGTGCGACGCGTGCGTGGACGTGTGCCCGGTGAGCTGCCTCACGATCGCGGCCAACGGCGAAGTGGACGAGGACAAGCTGCTTTTGCGCCTTACCGCTCCCGCGCTCGACAAGGCGCAGGCGTTGTTCGCGTCCGGACCGCTGCCGCAAACCAAGCGCCTGATGCTGAAGGACGAGAACCTGTGCATCCACTGCGGTTTGTGCGCCGAGCGCTGTCCGACCGCCGCGTGGGACATGCGGAAGTTCGATCTGCTGATTCCATACGCGGGGCTGCGCGCGGGAGCCACGCATCCCGGGCGTGGCCCGTTGCCGGTGCGCGCCACCACGGAAGCGGCATGATCTCCGGTACGCGGAGTCGAGTGAACGACTTTGCGTTCAAGATCGCGACCGTCAACGGCACGGGGTCATCGAGCGCGAATGATCTCATTCGAAAGGCGATCTTCCGCATGGGCGTGCCCGTCTCTGGAAAGAACATCTTCCCCTCGAACATCCAGGGACTTCCGACGTGGTATGAGATCCGGGTTAACGGGGCCGGCCACACGGCGCGGACGCCGGAGTTCGACCTGATGGTGGCGATGAATCCCGCCACCTACGCGCGCGACATCGCTGAAGTGCGAGCCGACGGGTGGCTGATGCACGACTCCACCTGGCCGCAGCCGCACGCGCTCATGCGAGACGGCGTCCACGTGCTCGGCGTCCCGCTCGCGCGGTTGTGCAACGAGAAATTCACCGGAGCGCGCGAGCGCATCCTGATGAAGAATATCGCGTACGCCGGCGCGCTCGCGGCGCTGCTTGGCTTGGACATGGAGGTCGTGCAGGAGCTGCTCTCCCAGACGTACTCGAAGAAGAAGACGTTGCTGGACTCCAACTTTCTCGCCGTGCGGCTCGGTTACGATTGTGCGCGCGAGAACTTCGAGTGTCCGTTGCCGATCCGGCTCGAGCGAATGGACGCGACCCGCGATTCCATCCTCATCGACGGCAATACGGCGGCCGCGCTCGGCTGCATCTACGCCGGCGCGACCGTGGCGGCGTGGTATCCGATCACTCCCTCGACCTCGATGGTGGACGCGTTCGAGGGATTCGCGCGCAAGCTTCGGCGCGATCCGGAGTCCGGGCTGAGTAGCCTCGCCATCATCCAGACGGAGGACGAGCTCGCGGCCGCGGGTGTCGTCATCGGCGCCAACTGGGTCGGCGCGCGCGCGTTCACGGCGACCAGCGGGCCGGGGATCTCGCTGATGAGCGAGTTCATCGGGCTCGCCTACTATGCCGAAGTCCCCGCGGTGTTCTTCGACATCCAGCGCACGGGTCCGTCCACCGGGATGCCGACTCGCACCCAGCAGGCCGACCTGCTGCTCTGCGCATACGCATCCCACGGCGACACCAAGCACATCCTCCTCTTTCCGGCGGACCCTGCGGAGTGCTTCGATTTCGCCGTGCGCGCCTTCGATCTCGCCGAGCGGTTCCAGACGCCCGTGTTCGTGCTCTCCGACCTCGACATCGGAATGAACGACTGGATGGTGCCGCGCCTGAAGTGGGACGATGCCTACCGGCCCGACCGCGGCAAGGTTCTCGGCGCGGAGGAGCTCGAGCAGATCACGAAGTTCCACCGGTACCTCGACGTGGATGGCGATGGCGTGGCCGCGCGCACGTTACCGGGCGTGCATCCCAGGGGCGCGTTCTTCACGCGCGGCTCGGGGCACAACAAATTCGGCGGCTATACGGAGGATGCGGCAGAGTACTCGGACGTGATGGTGCGGCTCTCGAAGAAGCTGGAGACCGCCGCGCACAGCCTGCCGGCGCCGGAGATCAGAACCGCTGCGGGCGCGGTGGCCGGCATCGTCTCGCTCGGGGGCTGTCACCGCGCGATAGTGGAGGCCGTGGAGCTGCTGGGCGCGAGGGGAATAGCCGTCGACTACCTCCGGGTTCGCGGCTTCCCGTTCGTGCCGGAGGTCGACGCGTTCCTGAGGAGCCACCGGCGAATCTTTGTCGTCGAGCAGAACCGCGACGGGCAGCTCGCTTCGCTGCTCGCCATCGAGACCGGCTTTGCGCGGGAGCGGCTGCAGCACGTCGGGACCTTCGGGGGGATGCCATTGAGCGCGCGCGACGTGGTCGAGGACGTTGTGGCGGCGCTGCGCGGTGCGGAGGAGCCGGCCCACGAGGCCCGGCTGCCGCAGGGCGCGGGCGATACGGCGGTGACGGAATGACGTACATCACCAAGCCCAAGGTCCGGCACCCGTCGCTCCCGAAGAACCGGCTCGGGCTCACGACGCGTGATTACGAGGGCGCGATGTCCACGCTCTGCGCCGGTTGCGGCCACGACTCGATCACCGCGGCCATCATCCAGGCCGTGTTCGACTTGAGCATCGAGCCGCACCGCGTGGCCAAGATGAGCGGGATCGGCTGCTCGTCGAAGACGCCCACCTATTTCCTCCGC
>JBKJKB010000285.1:0-8018 GCA_046597675.1 Gemmatimonadaceae bacterium | reverse complement strand
TGCGCTGCCGACGATCGCGGTGGACCAGTCGGGCCGTGTCTACCTGCTCGACGCCACCAGGCTGCTCACGGGAGTCGCGCCGGAGGAGCGGCACCGGTTTCCGCAGTTTGCGCTGGCCACCAGCGACGGAGACTCGATCCGGAGTTCCGCGCTGCTTGGCCGCGTGACGCTGATCAATGTCTGGGCGAGCTGGTGCAAGCCGTGCCGCGAAGAGATGCCGGGCCTCGATTCACTGCGCCGCGCCGTTCGCGACAGCGCGTTCCTGTACGTGAGCGTCAACGGAGATGTGTCACACGCGCCCGCGGAGAGCTTCCTGCGCGATGTGGGCCTGGAGCTGCCATTCGCGATCGCGGGTCCGGGCGTGACGCGCGCGTTTCGCGCACCGGGCTTGCCGTACACTGCGCTGCTGGATCGCGACGGCAGAATCGTACAACGCTGGCTGGGCTACTCGGGCGCGGACCAGATGACGCAGATTCGCGCCGCCATCCGGCTCGAGCTTGGGCGCCAACCAGCCGCGGCCCACGCGCACCATGGACGATGAGGCATGCGTTCGGGAACCCCCGGCTGGCTCCGTGACTTGAATCCATTGGACACCATCGAGACTTCAACGGATACCGGATCATGACTCTAAGTGAACGATATTGCTCGGCGCAGACCTTCGACGCGTTTCTCGAAAGCGTCGAGACGAACCGGGACCTCTGGCATGCCATCGCTCGGCGAGCGAGCGTGCCGGATGACGTCATTGCACGCGTCGAGGCCACAGGCCAGCCGTGGCACCTGCTCGTCCTGACCGAGGACTGGTGCGGCGACGCTGTCAACGTTCTTCCGCTGATAGCGAAGCTCGCGGACGGAACGGTTAACCTCGACCTACGCGTCCTCGGCAGGGACGCGAATCCCGATCTGATGGATGCCCATCTGACGGGCCAGAGCCGATCCATCCCCGTCGTCATCCTGCTGGACGCGAGCTTCACGGAGCGGGCCTGGTGGGGACCGCGTCCCCGCGAACTTCAGCAATGGGTGCTTGGCTCCGGCAGCTCGATGCCAAAGGCGGATCGCTATCGCGACGTCCGCCGGTGGTACGCTCGGGATCGCGGAATTGCCGTGCTGAACGAGATCGTCGGTATCATCGAGGATGCGGTCGCGAAAGACGCCGCCGCATAGAGCGTAGCCAAGCCGCGGCTTCGAGCTCGCGGCCCGTCAGCTAATTCGAAGTCTCCACCGGCCGCAATTCCGGACCCGCGGCGATCCGTCTACCCAGCTCCAGTAATGCCCGCCCGGCGACCGAATCGGGCTCGGCCACCACGATCGGCATTCCGGAATCACCGCCCTCGAGCACGCGGCCGTACAGCGGGATCCGCGCGAGCAGCGGGAGATCCAGCTCCTGTGCGAGACGCTCGCCTCCGCCGGCTCCGAAGATCGTCGTCTGCGCATTGCAGTGCGGGCACTCGAAGTAGCTCATGTTCTCGATGATGCCGAACACGGGAACTCCCACACGCTGGAACATCTTTGCTCCGCGCAGCGCGTCGCCCGTGGAGACTTCCTGCGGCGTCGTGACGATCAACGCTCCCTCGACGTGCGTCGCCTGCACCAGCGAGAGCTGCGCGTCGCCTGTTCCCGGCGGCAGATCGACGATGAAATAGTCGAGCTCGCCCCAGCTGACGTCACGCAGGAACTGCGTGATGATCTTCATGATGATCGGACCGCGCCAGATGGCCGGCTGATCGCGCTCCACCAGGAACCCGAGGCTCATGACCTTCACTCCGTGAGCCTCGAGCGGAATGATCTTCTCGCCCTGCACGTCGGGCTGCTCGTTCACGCCCAGCATGGCCGGGATGTTGGGCCCGTAGATGTCGGCGTCCATGAGCCCCACACGCACGCCCGTCTTCGCCAGCGCCACGGCGAGGTTGGTGGCCACGGTGGACTTGCCCACACCGCCCTTGCCGCTCGACACCGCGATGATGTGCCCCAGGTTCGGGTACGTCACGGGCGTCGGAGCCGGGACCGCCGCGCGCTGCGATTTGGGCTCCTGTCCCATCACCGGTAGCGAGCGGCCTGACGCGGGTGGCTTCTGCTCCGGAGGCGGCGCTGCGCTCGCCGCCGAGAAGTCCTTCACGTCCACTCGCACGTCACGAACGCCTTCCAGCCCGGCGACCGCAGAGCGAACCTCGCCTACGAGCGCCGCGTCGTCGGCGGGATCGAGCAGCAGCGTGAGCCGCACGCGCCCGTCGGTCGTAGTCGCGACGTCACGCACCTGCTCGGCGGAGACTATGTCGCTGCCGAGGCGCTTGTTTCGTACGCGGACGAGCGCGCCGGCGATCCGCTCCTGCAGAGATTGCGCTGCCACTATCGCGTGCACGTGGTGGTGCGCACGCCCACAATCTCGGGAATTTGCCGGCGGAGGTGCGCCTCGATTCCTTCCACGAAAGTCGCCGCCTTCATGTCGCAGTCCGGGCAGTCACCGCTGATCTCCACGTAGGCGACGCCCTCTTCCACGTCGAACCGCTCGAGCCGCACGGCGCATGCTTCTATCCTGAGCATGGGGCGCAGTGACTCGATGGCCTCCTCGATGCGGGTCTCGATTTCGACCGTGCGGCGGGTGGACCGGGAGCGGAAGGCGCGCATGCTGCCAAGTTAGTCGAGCCGTCGGCGGCGAGCTATGCGGACCCGAACTATCTTGTGCGAAGACCGATGATTCGATTATCGCTCGTTTTGCTAGCTGCCCTGAGTCTCGCGTGCAGTAGCGACAGGCTGCTTCCCGATCCCGGCAACTGCGGCCTGGGTCCCATTTCGCTGGCGCCGAGCCCGCCGGGGGAGCCACCGCACGCATCAATCGCTCCTCGGTGCCCTGAGCGGCGCCCGGCAAACGCACAAACCCTCGTCATGGTGGCCACCTGCGGCTTCGGTTCGGGGGAAACTTCGTGCACGCCGATCCAGACACCTTCGTCCCCATACACGAGTGACCTGGATCTCAGCTTTCGCCTAGCCAACCCAGAGCGCTCAGGCTCAATCTGCACTGCGGACGTCTTGCTCATGGTGAAGCGGACGGCGTCAGGCGGCGCTGAAATCAAGTGGGCGGTGCGTGACTTTGTGGATGGGCCCCAAGGATGCAGCAGCTCAGGCGCAGATTTGGAGGGTAGCGCGACGGTTGTTGGTGCGTGCTGCCAGGAAACGATCGATATCCCGTTCAACACCGCGCGGAGGTTTCGCATATTGATCCGCACGGACTGGCAGGCATAGCCCACCCATAGCGCAGACTTCCACGCCGCAGAATCCGCGCTCCAACGCCTCGTGGAGCGGTCGCGGATTTTCGTAATCATTGTGGGCGTATGCCGGGAGCGTAACGCGAGGGCATTCTGGTTGCGCTCGACCTGCACGTGGAGCGATGCTCCCGCCGACCAACGCGAGCGTCACGAAGATCGGTGACAGGGGCACTATCATTCGCCTTCGCTGGCGAGTTCCTTTGCCAAGAATCTTCTGGCTGCGGCGACGACCTCGTGCCGCACCTCTTCCAGCGTGCCCGCGATCAACGCCCCCGACGCCTTCGCATGGCCGCCGCCGCCGAACTCCTTCGCGAACGCGTTCACGTCCACTTCCCCGGCGCTGCGAAACGAGACTTTTACCTTGCCGTGTCCCAGGTCACGGAAGAAAATCGCCAGCCGCGTTCCCGCAACGGACCGTGGGTGCTCGGCGATTCCGTCGAGATCCTCCGACTTGAGCCCGTGCGTTTCGGGTGCGCCCGCTTCGACGGAGATCCAGGAGATGCCATATTCGGGATCCACTTCCAGCGTGGCGAGCGCGTCCCGCAGCAGGTGGAGACGACCGATCGGCACCGACGCGTAGATCCGGCGGTACATCGCTTCTGGATCCACCCCCGCAGCCAGCAAGGCGCCCGCGATCGCGTGGCAGCGCGCGCTGGTGTTGCTGAAACGAAAACCGCCCGTGTCGGTCAGCAGAGCGACGTACAGTGCCTCGGCGACCTGTTCGGTGAGCTTCAGATCGAGCACCACGGCGACGTCGTAGATCAACTCGCCGGTTGCGCACGCGGCGGTATCGCACAGCGCCAGCTCGGTGATCGCTACGTCCGACGGTATGTGGTGGTCGATCACGATCTTCGTCGCGCTCGACGCGCGGACTACCGGGCCCAGAGGACCGAGCCGTCGCAGGTCGCTGATGTCCAGCACTACTATCAGGTCGGCCTTCCGAATCGTCTTCTCGGCGTCGGCGGAATCGTTCCGTACGTCGTGGCCGAGGAGAAACTCGAACATCGCCGGCCACGGGGTCGGATTTGCGATCCGGGCTTCGATGCCGAGCTGCGAGAGTAGACGCGCCAGCGCTACCTCCGAGCCGCATCCATCGCCGTCGGAGTTGATGTGTGTGGACAATGCGACAGAGCGCCCCGCGCGGAACTCCTTCGCGAGACGCTCTATCGCCGACCTTCGCTCAGCGGGTACCGCTAGAAGGTCAGCCACTACCCTCCGCGCGTCCGAGTCTGGAGTGGGACTTCCCATACCCGAAATAGATAGCAACGCCCAACGCCATCCATATCAGGAGCCGCAGCCAGGTATCGCCCGGCAGGCTGACCATCATGTAGCCGCAAATAAGGATGGCCAGAATGGGGACGAGCGGAACCAGCGGGGTCCTGAACGGCCGCGGCAGGTTAGGCTCCCGGTAGCGCAGCACGAGGATGCCGGCGCTGACGATCACAAACGCCAGCAGCGTGCCGATGGAAACCAGCTCCCCGAGAATGCCGATGGGGAAAATGCCCGCTACTACGCCGGCAACGACTCCGGTCAGTATGGTCGTAACGTGTGGCGTGCGATACTTGGGATGAATCTTTCCGAACACCGGAGGCAGCAAGCCATCGCGTGACATGGAGTAAAATATCCGCGGTTGCGCCATGAGCATCACGAGCACGACCGAAGCGAGGCCCGCGATCGCCCCGATGTTCACGACCGGACCAAGCCATGCCAGGCCCGGGCCGGCGGCGTCGATCGCAACGAACACCGGATGCGGAACGTTGAGCTCCGTGTAATTCGCGAGACCGGTCATTACGAGCGCCATCAGGATGTAAAGCACGGTGCAAATGGCGAGCGACCCGAGAATCCCGATTGGCATGTCGCGCTGCGGGTTCTTCGCCTCCTGGGCCGCCGTCGAGACCGCGTCGAAGCCGATGTATGCAAAGAAGATGACCCCGGCACCGCGTACGATGCCGCTCCAGCCGAACTCGCCGAACTCGCCCGTATTCGGCGGAATGAAGGGACTCCAGTTGTCCTGGTTCACGTACATGAATCCGAATCCTATGACCAGCAGCACTATCGCCAGCTTGACGATGACGATGATGTTGTTGAAGCGCGCCGACTCGCGGATACCGATCACGAGGAGCGTAGTCATGATGGCGATGAGAAAAACCGCGGGCAGGTTCACCATCGCGCCGGTGCGCGTTAGCTCGCCGTCGACATAAGCCAGCGGCGAGTTCATAAGCTGGGCAGGCAGGTTCACGCCGAGCTCTTTGAGGAAAGCTCCGAAGTAGCCCGACCACCCCACGGCCACGGTCGCCGCGCCAAACAGGTATTCGAGAATCAGATCCCAGCCGATGATCCACGCCATGAACTCGCCGAGGGTCGCGTAACCGTAGGTGTAGGCGCTCCCGGAAATCGGGATCATGGCCGCGAACTCGGCGTAACACAGCCCCGCGAACAGACAGCCAACCCCTGCCAGGATGAACGAGTACACGATCGCCGGTCCTGCGTACTGCGCCGCAGCGGTCCCGGTAAGTACGAAAATGCCGGCCCCTATGATGGCGCCGATACCGAGCGTCGTGAGATTCAGCGGCCCGAGTACACGACGAAGCTTCTGCGATTCGTCAATGCCCTCGCCAGCGGCTTCGGCCTGCAGCAGTGCGATCGACTTTCTGGTACCGAGGCTCATGTCGTCGAGTAGTTAGGCGCTTCACGCGTGATGGTAACGTCGTGAGGGTGCGATTCCCGCAAACCGGCGGCTGTTACGCGAACGAATTCTGACTCGGTGCGAAGCGCTTCGATAGTGGGAGCCCCAACATACCCCATGCCGCTCCTCAGGCCGCCGACCATCTGGAAGAGCACGTCGCCTGCCGGCCCCTTGTACGGCACGCGCCCCTCGATTCCTTCGGGTACGAGCTTCTTCGCGGACATCTCACCTTCCTGGAAATAGCGGTCAGCGCTGCCGTCCTGCATCGCCGAGAGACTTCCCATCCCGCGGATCATCTTGAACCGCCGTCCTTCCATCAGAATCGATTCGCCGGGGCTCTCCTCGGTTCCCGCAAGCATCGAGCCCATCATAACGGTCGACGCGCCCGCTGCGAGCGCTTTCACGATGTCGCCGGAATATTTGATTCCGCCGTCCGCAATGATCGGTACGTCGCCCGCACCTTCGACGGCATCGAAGATAGCGGTCAGCTGCGGCACGCCCACGCCGGTGACGACGCGCGTGGTGCAGATCGATCCGGGCCCGACGCCGACCTTAACGGCATCTACACCCCGCTCGACGAGCGCCGCCGCGCCTTCGCGCGTGGCGATGTTGCCTACGACGAGCTGAACGTCAGGGAACATCTCCCGGATGTCGGATGTGGCCAGGAGCACACCTTCGCTGTGGCCGTGCGCGGTGTCTATGACGAGGACGTCGACGCCCGCATCGATCAGCGCGCGCGCGCGATCGCGGTAATCCGTCGCGCCGATCGCGGCCGCCGCGCGCAGGCGGCCATGCTCATCCTTGCTCGCATCCGGGAACTGCCGGCGCTTGTGAATATCCTTGACCGTGATGAGTCCCTTGAGCCTGCCGTCCTTGTCGACGACGGGCAGCTTCTCGATCCGGTGCTCACCGAGAATTCTCTCCGCCTCGTCCAGCGTCGTACCGACCGGCGCGGTGATGAGCCCCTCGGCGGTCATCGCTTCGCTCAGCGGCCGGTCGAGGTTGCGTTGAAACTGGAGATCCCTGTTGGTGATGATCCCGACGAGCTGGCCGGCGGAATCGACTATCGGAACGCCGGAGATCTTGAACCGGTTCATCATCGCGACCGCTTCACGGAGAGTTCCTCCGGGCGACAGCGTGATTGGATTGAGGATCATTCCGCTCTCGGACCGTTTGACGCGATCGACCTCGGCGGCCTGGCGGTCTATCGACATGTTCTTGTGGATCACTCCCATTCCGCCGGCACGCGCCATGGCGATCGCCATTTCCGATTCGGAGACCGTGTCCATCGCCGCCGAGAGCAGCGGGATGTTGAGGGTGATCCCTCTGGTGACTCGGGATGCGGTGGACACGTCGCGCGGATGGAGCTGGGAGTGTCCGGGGGTGAGCAGCACGTCGTCGAAGGTCAGCGCCACGCGGGGCCGGACGCGCGCGTGTCCGCTCTCGTTCTGCCCTATCTCCGAGTCCTCTATGCGCGAAGACCCGCGCGCCGGCTCTGCCGGGCCTGCGGGTCTCGTTTTCGAACTAGCTAGGGTCGCCATGGCCAAAGGTACGGACTTTCTCCTGTAACTGCCAGACCGGCGGGTCAATGGATTGGGATCGGGCTAAAACGGCCTTCCGATCGCCCTGAGGCGGCGGCGTACTCTGCGCGGCAAAAAGAAGGCTGCTGCCATCAGTGTGTGCTGCAGATTCAGTGAATCCAGCGACTTCGGATCGCCATTCCAGTGATCGAGCGCCACCGCGCGCCCGGCGTTCGCGATGAGCCGCTTGAGCGACATCACCAGGACGAACACGTCGTCGACTTCGCCGAAGAACGGGATAAAATCAGGCATCATGTCCAGCGGCATCAGGATGTAGGCGATCGCACCGCCCACCAGGAGCTTGTCGATGCCGTTGACCCGCGGATCGGTGATCAGCCCGTACAGCAGCCGGAGGAAGTTCGGGAGCTGGGCGATGGTATCGGTCACGGTGCGCTTGGCGCCGGTGCGCGGCCGCTCACCTCCGCCGGCTGCCTTGTTCGCGGCGCGCCTCTGACGGGTCCTGCGGGCTGCTGCTCTCTCTGCTTGCGTGCT
>JBKJKB010000278.1:0-4440 GCA_046597675.1 Gemmatimonadaceae bacterium | reverse complement strand
CACCGGCGACGTGCGGCTCGACGCACCGATGGATCCGGAAGGCGATCGCTCGCTCATCGAGCGGTTCGTAGCCGACGAGATGCCCGACACCGAGGAAGAGGCGATGAGCCGCTTCCTTAACGACGAGATCGAGGCGGCCCTCTCGACGCTCCCCCCGCGGGACGCCAAGGTGCTGCGGCTCTACTTCGGCCTGGAAGGCGGGCGCGAGCACACGCTCGAAGAGATTGGCTCGATGCTCGGCGTCACGCGCGAGCGGGTGCGGCAGCTGCGCGATCGCGCGCTGAAGCGCCTGCGCGAGGGTGAGGTTGGGCGAGCACTCGGGAGCTTCGCGGCCTGACTGGTGACTGGTGACTGGTGACTAGGAACTGCATACTGCTGGAACTGAAGGGGCGAGCCGAAAAGCTCGCCCCTTCTTTTAGTTGTAGTTGGGGGTGACGGAGGTAGCCACCCGACCGCCCCGAGGCCAGTTTTGTGATGGTCGTTGCAGTTCACCAGTCACTAGTCACCCGTCACTAGTCACGTCCTTTGATCCGCCTCGTCGACGTCCACAAATCCTTCGGCAACAAGCACGTTCTGCGCGGATTCTCGCTCGACGTGTCCGAGGGCGAGACCATGGTGGTCATCGGCGGCTCGGGCACCGGTAAATCGGTCGCCATCAAGCACATCGTCGGGCTGCTCGAGCCGGATCAGGGGACCGTGTTCGTGGACGGCCAGGAAGTCCCCGAGCTTTCCCGCCATGAGGTGTACGAGCTGCGCGCGCACATCGGCTACGTCTTTCAGTTCGCGGCGCTGTTCGACTCGCTCACCGTCGCGCAGAACGTGGCGATGGGGCTGAAAAAGCTGAGCCATCTCAGCGCAGCCGAAGTCAGGAACCGCGTGACCGAGGCGCTCGCGCTCGTGGATCTCATCGACATCGAAGACAGGTATCCAGCCGAGCTGAGCGGCGGGATGCGGAAGCGCGTCGGGATCGCGCGCGCCATCGCGCGGAGACCCAAGTACATGCTCTACGACGAGCCGACGACCGGGCTCGATCCCGTGACCGCGTCCGTGATCGACCAGCTCATGATCCGGCTCCGCGAGCGGCTGTCCGTCACCAGCCTCGTCATCACGCACGACATGCGCAGCGCGTACGCGGTCGGCTCCCGCATCGCGATGCTGCACGAGGGGCGAATCCGCCAGGTGGGGACCGTCGAGCAGATTCAGCAGACGACCGACCCGATCGTGCGGCAGTTCATCGAGGGCAGGCCCGCCCCCGACTCCGCCGAGCTCGGAGTGTGATGCTTCCCCCGGTGGCGCTGGCCCCCACCGTCGTGGCCTATGCGGTGCGCGACCGCGCCCGGGCGCTTGTGCGGTCCGCGTTCCCCAAGCGACGGACGCGACTTCTGATCGTACGCACGCCGGGCGAGATGGAGAACGCGTTTCGCCAGAACCTCGTGGATGCCGCGATCGTCGACCTCGGCTCGGCCGCGGACGATCTCTGGAAGGTTGCTGCGCTGTCGCTGGAATATCCGAGCGCGCCGTTCTTCGGGATGCTCCCCCTCCGATCAGCCGACGGTCCGGCCCTGGCACGCGCGGCCTCGCTGGAGTTTGCGGACGTGCTCGTCGAAGGAGTCGACGACGCTGTCGTGCGCGAGCTGGTGCACCCGAGAACGTTCACGTCGCGGTTCGCAGCCGCCCTGTCCACCCCGCCACCATCCGTCGGGCTCAACGACGAGCGCCAGCACGCAGTCTGGCGGATAATCGTAGGCCAGGCCGGACGTCCCGTTCGAACCGGGGACATAGCGGACGCCATGGGGCTGAGCCGCGAGCACCTGAGCCGCGTCTTCTCCAATGCCGGCGCGCCCAACCTGAAGCGGGTGATCGATCTCGTGCGCCTGATCGCGGCCGCGGAGCTGGCAAAGAATCCCGGCTATGACGTGCGCGACGTCGCGGCCGTCCTCGGTTTCGCCTCCTCGTCCCACCTGTCGAGCACCTCGCAGCGCATCGTCGGCACGAGACCCGCATCGCTGTCGCGGCTACGCACAGTAGATCTCGTCGAGCGTTTTTCGCAGGGGCGAGGCCGCAGTCGCCGGTGAGATGCGCCTCGTTCCCTCGTCCAGCTCGGCCGTTTTCTGCCGCTCGATGAAAGTCAGAAAGCCGGCTAACAGCCGGCTCACGCTCGTCGCTCGGGCCGCGAGCGCGGCGAGTGTTTCCTGCGGCAGCGCCACGCCGTGCCTGGCTATGGCGAGCTGTGTCTCGAAGCTCGTCAGCGACCGGCGCGCCTGCTCGAACACGCGCTGCTGATCCAGTGCGTCACCGCGGTCGTACCCGTCGGCGATGCAGGTCGCGATCGCGGTCGCCGATCCCACGAGCTCATCGATGAACCAGGGATGCTCTTTGCGCCCGTGCTGCCGCGCAGCGCGCAGCATTTCACCCGCGAGCGCGACCGCCTCCTGCCAGAGCTTGAGATCCTTCACGCCCGTCGCCATTCCGCACGGTCGGTACGGACCGTGCGGAATGCGTCATCAAACCATCGCCACCGCGTTTTTCAAGCTGCAACCTTGAGGTACAACTCGATGGGTCGTCATTCTGCCTGGATCGGTCTCTCGCTCGTTCTTGTCGCGCTGGCGTGTTCTCCGCGCGGTCCGGTCGCGCCCCTGCCGGATCCGACGCGCCCCGGATTGCCGGATCTGGAGCGGGAGGTTCGGATCGGAGTAGTGCAGGCCGCGGATAGCGTTCTGGTGGGGAGCGCTGGCGATTTCACCGTCACCGAGCGCGCCACCGGTCGCGTTCTTGGGACCGGCTCCAACGCAGCGGCAGTGGTCACGCGCGCTGGAGCCTCGGGCGCGGCGGGATACCGCGTCAGGCTCGGGACGGTGGTGGCCGAGTCTTCCAGT
Organism: Gemmatimonadaceae bacterium; assembly: GCA_046597675.1. Classification (GTDB taxonomy): domain Bacteria; phylum Gemmatimonadota; class Gemmatimonadetes; order Gemmatimonadales; family Gemmatimonadaceae; genus JACDCY01. The sequence goes on along the minus strand of JBKJKB010000278.1, from coordinate 1,564 downwards.
CCGGTCCATGTGACGTCAGCGTCCGGCGCGGTCACGATCAATGGCCAGCCATACAGGGGCAGCGCCGAAGTTCGCGTCAACTCCGCGGGATCGCTCGCGGGGATCAATGAAGTGCTGGTCGAGCGATATCTGTACGGAGTCGTTCCGCGCGAGCTCGGTCCCAACTTGTTCCCGGAGATCGAAGCGCAGAAGGTTCAGGCGATAGCGGCGCGCACGTATACGATCGCGTACCTCGGTCGCCGATCGTCCGACGGTTACGATCTGCGCGCGACGGTGGACGACCAGGTTTATGGCGGCCTGTCCGCGGAGCATCCCGTGTCGTCCGCCGCGGTCGATGCGACGCGCGGACTGGTCATGAGCCAGAATGGGAGTCTCATCATCGCGCGGTACTCGTCGACATCGGGCGGCCACACCGCGAACAACGAGGAATCGTTCGCCGAGAATCCGATTCCGTACATGCGGGGCGTTCCTGACATGCCTCCGACTGCGGGCACCACGTTCGTGGCGAGTCTCGAGGCGTTCAAGTCGGCGCCGTACATTACAGACTTCCGCCGACCAGCAGCGCCGTTCGATCCCGACAGGCCGCGGTATCATCGCTGGGTGGTCGAGTGGTCGGCTGACGAGCTGAGCCCCATGATCTCCACTTTCGCGCAGCGATATGTCGGGCTGGTGCGCGAGATCAAGGTCATTCAGCGGGGCCCGTCCGGCCGGATCATCTCGCTCGAATACGTGACCGACTCCGGCTCGTTCCAGGCTTCCATGGGAGTGATCCGATCGTCGCTGAAATACGTCAACGCAACCGGCGGGCTGACGAACCTGCCCAGCACGTTGTTCTTCATCGAGCCCGTGATGCAGGGCGGGGTGGAGGTGCCCGGGTCGTTCCGGGTGTATGGCGGCGGGTTCGGCCACGGGACCGGGATGGCGCAGGTCGGGGCGGTGCTCATGGCCCGGGCCGGTAAGAAATACCAGGATATCCTCAGCCACTACTACACGGGAATCGAGCTAATTAGAGCGTACTGACTCCTGGGGTGGCTATGGGGGATCCAAGTTCGGAGTCGGCCAGTATCGAGTGAACCAGTAGCGGGTTATCCGCGCGCCAATTCAGCCGTTAACTTGATACGCCACCGGGCTTGTGATATTTTTCACAAGCCCTCCAAACACCCTGCCGAAAGCCCGTTAACGGCCCGGCTAGACCAACCGGAACACAACCGTTATGCCCGCTGAAACGACACTTCGCCCCGGAGAGATCAAGGATATCCTCCTCCGTGAGATTGAGGCTGCCGACCTCCATGAGCTCGACGTAGAAGAAGTCGGCACCGTCCTCGAAGTCCGGGACGGTATCGCCCGCATCTACGGCCTCGCGAAAGCGATGTCCGGGGAGATGCTCGAGGCGACATCCTCGGAGACCGGCGCGAAGATCGTCGGCCTGGCGCTAAACCTCGAAGAGGACAACATCGGGGCCGTCATCCTGGGCGATTACCTCCAGCTCAAGGAGGGCGACGAAGTCCGCCGCACCGGCCGCGTGCGCGAGGTCCCGGTCGGCCCCGAGATGATCGGCCGCGTC
>JBKJKB010000078.1:0-2940 GCA_046597675.1 Gemmatimonadaceae bacterium | reverse complement strand
CGCTCGGCGCGAGATCGAATCTGCGCTGGCCGGCAGCGCCGGGATTCACCACGATCCGACCTTCCCACTCGAGCAGGAAAGGTCTGTGAGTGTGCCCGTACACCACGATATCCTGCGGGTACCGCGCGAGCAGGCGATCCGGCGTCAGCCGGCCGATCTCGTGGCCGTGGCTCACATGCACGGCCAGCCCGCCTATCTCGCGCACGATCTCGCTCTCGAGATACGGCGCTGGAGCGTCGGTGTTGCCCCGGACCGCCAGCGTCGGCGCGATCGTCCGGAGCTCGTGCAGAATCTCCTCGCCGCCCACGTCCCCAGCGTGCAGGATGAGCTCCACCCCCTTCAGCGCGTCATGCACGTCGGGGCGGAGCAGCCCGTGGGTGTCGGAGATGAGGCCGATCAGATGTTCGGAAGCCATATCACTTAAGTTCAAAGATGCAGTGGTTACGCCTGACCGGGAGCCTGGCCGCCCGATCGCTTCGCCGTCCCCGTCTCGCCATCGCGCTCACCCGGGTCGCGTGGCGTTTCCGGAATCGGCATTGGTATAAGCGATTCCCGTTCCTTCCCCTGCCGGACCGCACCTACCTTCGATGGCGCATGCACACCGCTTACGGCGATTACGACGCCGTGCCGTCCGCGCGTGACGTGGAGCGCTACGCCCTCTGGTCGGTGTCCGACACATGAGCCTTGAAGACAGGATCAAATCACAAGCGAGTGCGCTTGGATTCGAGCTTTCCGGAATTGTGCGACTGGGACCTGCCGAATCGGCCCCGTTGTTTGAGCAATGGCTCACCAACGGCTACGCGGGCGGGATGACGTACCTCGCGCGCGGCGCCGGGAAACGCGCGGATAGCCGCAGCGTGTACGCGAATGCGAAGTCTGCCGTCGTCGTCGGGATGAATTACGGGGGGACCGCCCCTGCCGGGCCCGTCGCCAGGTACGCGCGCGGCGATGACTACCACGACGTCATGACTCAACGCCTTCGCGCGCTGCACGCGTGGCTGAGCAGCGAGACGGGGCGCGACATCGGCGGAAAAGCGTATGTGGACACGGGCCCGATCCTCGAGCGGGATCTCGCCCGGAAGGCGGGGCTCGGCTGGTTCGGCAAGAACACAATGTTGGTGAACCCGGAGCTCGGCTCCTTCTTTTTCATCGGAGCGCTGCTGATCGATCTCGAGTTGGAGCCGGACGCCCCGTTCGAGGCGGACCAGTGCGGCACGTGCACGCGCTGCCTGGACGCCTGCCCGACCGAAGCATTCGTCGCGCCTCGGGTGCTCGATGCCACTCGCTGCATTTCGTATCTCACCATCGAGCTGAAGGGGGACATTCCGGAGGTGTGGCACAAGGCCGTCGGAGAGAACGTTTACGGCTGCGACATCTGTCAGGATGTCTGCCCGTGGAACATCCGCTTTTCCCGCGCGCTTCCGGACGATTCACCGTATGCGCCCCGCGCGGCGATTGCGGGGAAGGATTCGCGTCAGCTCGCGCTCGAGATGCTCGCGCGCTCGCCGGACGATTTCTCGGCGGAGTTCAAAGGCTCGCCCATGAAGCGCGCGAAGCTGGCCGGGCTGAAGCGCAACGCTGGGGTAGTGCTTGCCAACGCCGGAGCGCGCCATGAATGAAGTCGAGAGTCAGTTGGCGTTTCTCGTAGAGGCCGATCGCTTGAAGAGTGTGCTGCGTCAAACCACTCTTTGCGATGGCTCCCGCCGGGAGAACAGCGCCGCGCACTCCTGGCATCTCGGGCTTATGGCGACGGTGCTGGCACGACACGCCGGGCCGGACATTGACGCCGCACGCGTGCTGCAGATGTTGCTCGTGCACGATCTCGTGGAGATCGACGCCGGAGATACGTTCGCGTACGACGCGGCCGCAAACGTGGATCGGGAGGAGCGTGAGCTTCGCGCCGCCGAGCGAATTTTCGGGCTGCTCCCGCCGGCACAGGGTCGCGAGCTGCGATCGCTGTGGCAGGAATTCGAGTCGCAGGCCACTCCCGAAGCCCGTGTTGCCGTCGCGCTCGACCGTCTGCAGCCACTGCTCAGCAACCATCACTCCGGCGGTGGAAGCTGGAAGGCTCACGGAGTAAGCCGCGCGCAAGTACTCCGGAGGATGGAGCCGATCCGAACTGCGCTACCGGCGCTCTGGACCGAGGTCGAGACAATCGTGAAGCAAAATTGTTTGCTGGGCCACATCCGCGACGAGGTAGTGACTTAGCTCGTTGCCTGCGACAGGCTGGAGACGTCGATCACAAAGCGGTAGCGAACATCGCTTCGCAGCATCCGCTCGTAGGCCTCGTTGATCCTGTCGATCGGAATCACTTCGACGTCCGCCTGAATGCCGTGGTCGGCGCAGAAGTCGAGCATCTCCTGGGTCTCGCGTATCCCGCCGATGGCAGACCCCGCAAGCCGGCGGCGACCGGAGACGAGCGGACCAGCTGCTAACGGCGTCGGATCCGGTATCCCGACCAGCACCATCGTGCCATCCAGCCGGAGCGTGCGCAGGTAGGCGTTGTAGTCGTGCACGGCCGAAACCGTATCGAGGATGAAATCGAACCGGCGCTTGTGTTGCGCCAACACAGCGGCATCCGCGGTCGAGATGAAATCGTCGGCTCCGAGCGCGGCGGCGTCGGCACTCTTGCCAGGCGAGTGGCTCAGCACCGTGACATGCGCTCCCATCGCCTTCGCGATCTTGACGCCCATGTGGCCGAGCCCGCCGAGACCGACGATCGCGACTTTGTCCCCCGGCATCACTCCGAAGTGGCGCAGAGGCGAATACGTCGTGATGCCGGCGCACAGAAGCGGGGCCGCTCCATCCAGCGGGATGGCCTTTGGGATCCTGACCACGTAATCCTCGTTGACCGTGATTCGCGTGGAGTACCCGCCAAAGGTCGGCGTCTTTCCGTCGCGCTCGCGCCCGTTGTACGTAGGGGTCATTCCGTTTTCGCAG
>JBKJKB010000052.1:0-6715 GCA_046597675.1 Gemmatimonadaceae bacterium | reverse complement strand
TCGATGTTCGTCGCGGTTCGGGGGACGGCCGCGGACGGACACGACTTTCTCCCGGCGGCCGCCGCCGCGGGCGCGACCGTGGCGATGGTCGAGGACGCCAGGCTGACGAAGCTGCCGGCGCTGGTCGTCAATGACTCGCGGGCCGCGGCCAGCATCGCGGCCGCGGCCGCGTACGGACATCCCGCGCGCGATCTCCGCCTCATCGGAGTGACGGGGACCAACGGCAAAACGACGACGACCTGGCTGCTGCGCGCGCTGCTCCACGAAGAATCGGCGCCAAGCGCGTCGATCGGCACTCTGGGCGTGCTGCTCGGGGTCGATGGCGAGCCGAGCCCGGGTGGCGCGGGTCTTACCACGCCGGGGCCCGTCGAGCTGCAGCGCGTTCTGCGCGCGCTCGTGGATGCGGGCGTCCGCACCATCGCGATGGAAGTGTCGTCGCACAGTCTCGATCAGCGCAGGGTGGCCGGGCTCCAGTTCGAGGCCGTCGTGTTCACCAACCTCACGCGCGACCATCTCGATTACCACAAGACCATGGACGCGTACTACGCCGCCAAGGCGAAGCTGATCTCGTATCTGGTGCCGAACGGCGTTGCGGTGATCAACGCGGAGGAGTCGGCGTGGGCCGCTCTGCCGGCGGCGCCAAGGAAATTCCTGTTCGGCCGCTGGGGCGACCTCAAGGTGTCGCGCGCCATTCACGCGCTCGCCGGTGCCGCTTTCGATCTCACGTACGAAGGGACCGCGTACCATGTCGAGCTGCCGCTGATCGGCGACTTCAACGTCGAGAACGCGGCCGCTGCCGCCGCTGTCGCGCTGCAGCTCGGTGTCCCGATGAGCCTCGTGCTCTCGCGGCTGTCCGCCGCGCCGCAGGTGCCGGGACGCCTCGAGATACTTGCGAGAGAGCCAACTATAATTCGTGACTACGCGCACACGCCTGACGCCCTGGAGCGACTGCTGAAGGCGCTGAAGCCGATGTGCGTGGGGCGGTTGATCGTCGTGTTCGGATGCGGTGGCGACCGGGACAGGGGGAAGCGCCCGCTCATGGGCGCGATTGCGTCCGAGCGCGCCGACATTGCGATAGTCACCAGCGACAATCCTCGAACGGAAGGTCCGGAGAAGATCATTGATGACATCGTCGCCGGCATGACCACGGCTGAGTACGAGCGGATCGAGGACAGGCGCGCGGCGATCGAGCGCGCCATCGAGATTGCGGACACGCAAGACGTGGTGGTGATCGCCGGCAAGGGACATGAGACGTATCAGGTCCGCGGCACCACGCACTTTCCGTTCGACGAGAAGGATATAGTGGCCGAGATTCTGGCGCCCGGCCGATGACGGTCGTGTTCTGGACTCTCGAGCGCGTCGCCGCGGCGCTGCGCACGGGACCAGGCGGGCAATCGCCGGTCCGCGCGATTTCCACCGATACACGCACTATCTCGCACGGCGACATCTTCGTCGCATTGCAGGGCGAGACTTTCGACGGACACGATCATCTTGCCGCGGCAGTGGAGCGCGGCGCGGTGGCGGTCGTGGCATCGCGATTGCCGCGCGGAGGCTCGCTGGGGGTGCCCGTGTATCAGGTACCGGACACGCTCGTCGCGCTCGGCCAGCTGGCCGGATACTGGCGCAAAGCGTGGGGGAAACCCGTCATCGGCGTCGCGGGCAGCAACGGGAAGACCAGCACGAAGGACCTTCTGCGCGCGGCCCTCGGCTCGCGACTCGCCGTCCACGCCACGAGCGGCAATCTCAATAACAGAATCGGCGTGCCGCTCACGATTCTCTCCATTCCGCGGGATTCCGACATCGCGGTGGTCGAGCTGGGCACGAGCCTGCCGGGCGAGGTTGCGATGCTGCGCGAGATCGCGGCGCCCGACATCGCCGTCGTGACGAGCGTCGCCGAGGAGCACCTCGAGGGACTGGGTGACCTTGCCGGAGTGTTGCGCGAAGAGGCGGCCTGCTACGACGGCGTCGAAGTCGGAATAGCGCCTGCGTCGCAGCCGGAGATCGTGGAAGCGGCGCGCGGCAGAGCGCGCTCGGTGGTGAGCGCGGGACTGGATGACGGAGATTTCAGGGCGCGGGCCTGGCGCATCAGCCCGGATGGGCTCGGCGAGATCGATATTGATGGAGCGACGGTTCGCTCTCCGCTCCGGGGCGCGCACAACCTGCGCAACGTCATGCTCGCACTCGCCGTGGCGCGATCGTGCGGCGTGACGATGGAGGACGCGGCGCGCGGAATAGCGGCGATGCCGCAGCCGAAAATGCGCACGGCGTGGGAGCAGCTCGGCAAAGCCACGATGATCAACGACGCGTACAACTCGAACCCCGGCTCGGCCCGGGCCGCCATCGACCTGATCCGCTCCGCCGGCGGCTCGCGTCAGCGAGTCATCGTGCTCGGCACGATGCGCGAGCTCGGTCCGGGATCCGCGCAGTGCCACGAGGAGATCGCGCGACTGGCGGTGGAGTCGGGTGCGGACGTCGTCGCTGGTATCGGCGATTTTGCCGCGGCCCTGGACGGCGTGTCACAGAACTCCGCGCGCGTCGTCACCGCTGACGACGTCGAAGCACTGTGGCCCCGCCTCGAGCCGCTGCTGCAGCCGAATGCGCTCATATTATTGAAGGCCTCGCGCGGAGTCCGGCTCGAGCGGCTGCTACCCTATCTCACCACGTGGGCGGAGAAATGCTGAACTACCTGCTGTACCCGCTCTCGAGCGAATTCGGGTTTCTGCGGATATTCAACTACATCAGCTTCCGCGCCGCCGGAGCGGCGATGACGGCGCTCATCACCGCGTTCATCGTCGGTCCATTCATCCTGCGCCGGCTGCGCTCGATGAAGCTGCACCAGGTAGTACGCGAAGGGACACCCGCGGCGCACAGCAGCAAGAGTCAGACGCCTACGATGGGCGGGCTGATCATCCTGGTCGCCACCATCGTGCCGACCCTGCTGTGGATGCGGCTGAACAACCGCTACGTCCTGATTGCCCTCATCGCGATGGTGTGGATGGGCGTCATCGGCTTCATGGACGACTACCTCAAGCTGAAGCAGAAGCGCGAGGGTCGCGAGAACAAGGGGATGGTCGAAGCGCAGAAGCTGCTCGGCCAGATCGTGCTTGGCTTCGCCATCGGGTACTACATCTGGAAGTTCCCGCTCTCAACGCTGCCCGGTGCCTCGACGACGCTCCCGTTCTACAAGTACATGCTGATCGTGCCGGCGACGCAGGCGCTCGGTTGGATGTACGTCGCGTTCGTGACGTTCGTGCTCACCGGCACCAGCAACGCGGTGAACATCACCGACGGGCTGGATGGTCTCGCCTCGGGGCTGTCCGCGATCGCGGCGGCGACGCTCGCGCTCTTCGCGTACGTGATCGGCCGGATAGATACGAGCGCCTATCTGCACATCTTCTATCTCCGTGGGTCCGGAGAGCTGACGATCTTCTGCGCGGCGGTCATGGGCGCGAGCATCGGCTTTCTCTGGTTCAACTCGAATCCGGCGCAGGTATTCATGGGGGACACGGGGTCGCTCGCGCTCGGCGGCGCGCTCGGCGCCATCGCGATCCTGCTCAAGTCGGAATTCGTGCTGCTGATCGTCGGTGGCGTGTTCGTGGTCGAGATGATGTCGGTGATCGTGCAGCGGTTCGTGTTCAAGTACAGAAGGCGCCGGTACGGCCTCGAATACGCCAGTAGTCACAGGGTGCTGCGGCGAGCGCCGCTGCACCACCACTTCGAGGAGCGTGGCTGGAGCGAGAACCAGGTCGTGGTGCGATTCTGGATTCTCGGGATACTCTGCGCGTTTCTCGCCCTGAGCACGCTCAAGGTGCAGTGAGCGGGAGCCCGATCGCCGGGATCCCGACCGATGGCGAGATCGCGGTGCTCGGACTGGCCCGCAGTGGGCGGGCCGTTGCAACGCTGCTCGCCCGCCGGGGGCACCCGGTTTACGTCTCGGACTCGTCGTCATCGGCGGCGGTCAGCGCAGCGGCTTCGGAGCTTGCTGCTGCCGGGATCGCCGCCGAAGTTGGCGGCCATGATCTCGGCCGCATAGGTCGCGCGGCACTCGTAGTCGTCAGCCCGGGTATTCCGCCGACGGCTGCCGCGCTCGCTGCGGCGCGCGCGAGCAAGGTCCCGGTCGTGAGCGAGATAGAAGTGGCACTGCGCTCGCTCGACGAGTCCCGCGTGATCGCCGTGACCGGCACCAACGGGAAATCCACGACCACCGCGATGATCGGAGCCATGCTGGCGGAGCTCGGCGGTGACGTCGCCGTCGCCGGCAACATCGGACGCCCGCTATCCGAGGTGGCACTGCAGGAGCGCGCACCCGAATGGATCGCGCTCGAGCTGTCGTCCTTTCAACTGCACGACACGCCTTCGCTCTCAGCTGACGTCGGCGTGCTTACCAACCTCTCCCCCGACCATCTCGACAGGTACGCGAGCGTGGACGAGTACTATGGGGACAAGGCGCGGCTTTTCAGCAGAGCGACAGGCGGCTCGACGTGGGTCAGCAACGCCGACGACGCCGACAGCACGCGAATGACCGCAGGCGTGGCTGGACGCCATGTGAGGTTCTCGCTGTCGAAGCGCGCCGACGCGTGGCTCGATGCCGGGTCGGGCATGCTGCGGTTGAGGAACGACGATCTCATGCCGCGTGGCGACCTGCCGCTGCTGGGAAAGCACAACATCGCCAACGCGCTCGCCGCGGCGCTGGCCGTGAGCGTTTCGGACGAAGCCTTCGCCGGGCCCGCTGCTCGTGAACGGATCGCCCGGGCGTTGCGTAACTTCAAGGCCCTGAGCCATCGTCTCGAGCTGCTTGGAGAATTTCGCGGAGTGCAATGGATCAACGACTCGAAGGCCACGAACGTCGGCGCCACGCTGGTGGCGCTGGAGGCCATGGACCGACCGACTGTTCTGTTGCTCGGCGGCCGGCACAAGGGCGAGCCGTACGCGCCGTTGGTTGATGAGATCCGCCGAACGGTGAAGAACGTAATCGCATATGGAGAAGCCGCGCCGCTCGTCGCGAACGAGCTGCGAGCCGTGGCTGATGTGAGGACTCCCGGTAATTCCTTCGAGGATGTGATCGCCGAGGCGCGAAGGTGCGCCGAGCCCGGCGACGCGGTGCTGCTGTCTCCTGCATGCTCCAGCTACGACATGTTCGCGAGCTACGAGGAGCGTGGCGACCGGTTCAGGCAGCTTGTCACCGGGACGGGAAGCCCATGAGCGAGGCCACCCGCTATCGCTGGCGCATCGGGGTCGAGGGCCGCGTTCTCGTGGTGCTGATGTGGGTGCTGCTCACCATCGGCCTGGCGACGGTTTACAGCGCGAGCTCGATCACTGCCGACCAGATGGGCCGCGGACACGCGTTCTTCGTGTTGCGCCAGCTCACCGGAGTGATCGCGGGACTCGTTGTGTTTGCGATCGCCGCCAAGATAGACGCGGAAAGGTGGTATGGCTGGGCGTGGCTGCTGATGGCACTGTCTCTCGTCCTGCTCACAATCGTGATTCTTCCGGGCACCGAGTCGATCGCGCCGAGAATCAACGGCTCGCGCAGATTCCTCAAAGGCGGATCCTTCCAGCCGTCGGAGCTGGGCAAGCTCGCGGTCATTGTATGGACGGCGATGCTGGTCGTGAAGAAGGGCGACATGATGCGCCGGCTCACCAGGGGGCTGCTCCCGTTTCTCGTGGTGCTGGCCGCTTTGAACGTGCTCGTCGCGCTCGAGCCGGACCTCTCGGTCGCGCTGATGTACACGCTCATCATGGGGATCGTTCTCTTCTCGGGAGGCGTGCGCATCGGACATTTCGTCGCGCTGCTGATACTCGTGATTCCCGTAGCGTGGCAGCAGATCGAGCGGCTGAACTACGTGCTGCTTCGGATGATAGTGTTTTTCGACCCCGGTTCGGCGCCGGCAGAAACGGGGTACCAGCAGACCCAGTCTCTCATCGCGGTGGGATCGGGGGGAGCGCTCGGCGTGGGCTTTGGGGAAGGGCGGCAGCAGTACGGATTCCTCCCGTACGCCTACGACGATTTCATTGCCGGAAACATCGGCGAGGAGTGGGGCTTCGTCGGGTTGACCGTCGTCGTCCTGGCCTTCGTGCTGTATGGGATTCTGGGTTTCCGCATTGCGCGCATGGCCAAAACACAGTTTCAGAAGCTCATGGCGGTCGGCATCACGGCAACGGTGATCATGACCGCGTATCTGCACATCGCCGTGTCCATAGGGTTGCTCCCGACCACGGGTCTCACGCTGCCGTTCATATCGTATGGCCGGTCCAACCTCGTGATCACGATGCTGATGACCGGAATTCTGGTGAACATCGCCAGCACGCACGAGAAGGTCATCGGCGCGGGCGCTACAGACCCGCTCGCGCCGGTGCCGGCTTGAGGATTTTCGTCGCCGGCGGCGGAACCGGCGGGCATCTCTACCCCGGACTCGCGATCGCGCGGGCGCTGGTCAAGGCGAGGCCCGAAGCGCGCCCATTCTTCATCGGCGCGCAGCGGGGGGTCGAGAAGACGGTTCTGCCGCAGACTGAATTTCCGTTCGTGCTGCTCGACCTGCACCCACTCTACCGCTCGAAGATCTGGAAGAGCTGGCGAACGGTAGTCGGCGGGGTCAAAGCGTGGCTGGCGATCGGGCGTCTGGCGAAGGCAGAGCGCCCGCGCGCGATCGTGGGAACGGGCGGCTACGCGTCGGTCATCGCGCTCGCGTACGGTACCGCGCGCGGAATTCCGCTG
>JBKJKB010000383.1:0-4644 GCA_046597675.1 Gemmatimonadaceae bacterium | reverse complement strand
ACTACCGATAAATCCACCTTCGGCGATTCCGAGCAGGACGCCACGCTCGGCTTTTTCGTGCAGGAGCAGCTGGGCTTTAATGACAGACTGTTCCTCACTGCAGCGATCAGGGCCGATGACAACAGCGCGTTCGGCCAGAACTTCAATCGCGTCACCTATCCGAAATTCGGGGCGAGCTGGGTGGTCAGCGAAGAGCCCTTCTGGAGATTTCCGGTTCTCAATGCCTTGAAGCTGCGCGCCGCCTACGGTGAGTCCGGCAAGCAGCCGATCACGTTCTCGGCCGTTCCCGCCTATATCGGCATAAGCGGTCCGAACAACGTCGCTGCCGTGACGCCGCAATTCCTCGGCAATCTCAACCTCGGGGCGGAACGCAGCAAAGAAGTCGAGATGGGCTTTGATCTCGGGGCACTCGACGATCGTTTGGGTGTCGAGTTCTCGTGGTACAGGAAGAATACGTCGGACGCCATCCTGAACCGCCAGCTTTCACCATCGCTGGGACTACCTGGAAATCAGCCTTTCAATGCCGGACGCATCCGGAATTCCGGTCTCGAGCTAATGGTGCGCTCCACTCCTATTCAGAACAACAGGTTCGAGTGGGACGTCACGTTCGGAATCGCGACCAACGACAGTGAAATCGAAGACCTGTCGACGCCGCCCGAGATTCTTGCGCTGCGACTAGCGAGCGGCACGCCGGATTTCGTCACGGGCGGAACTTTCATCAGGCACCAGGTAGGTAATCCGATCGGGGCTTACTTCGAGCAGAGGACGGTCAGCGCCAAGCTTCTGCCGAACGGAAATCCCGATGTCGCGAACGTGCTGTGTGATAACGGCAAGGGCGGCACGATGATCTGCGCCGGCCCGGATCTCATCTACAACAACGCCGATGACGCGCCGAACGTGTTTCTTGGCAAGTCGTCGCCCGGTACGGAAGGAGCGTTCAGTAACACCCTCACACTCTTCAAGAGATTCCGCATCTACGGACTGATCGACTTCAAGCGGGATTTTGTGAAGGTCGACGGTAATTTCCGCGCGCGCTGCGCAATCTTCGGACGCTGCCGCGAAAACTTCTATCCACTCGAGTTCGATCCCAAGATCATCGCCGGCCTTCGTTCAAACGGTGCGTTGGTCGACTACTACATCAAGAATTCGAGCTACGCCAAGCTGCGCGAGGTGAGCTTTTCCTACACGCTCCCCTCCGTCGCTACCCGCTGGGCCAAGTTCAATCGCGCTGTCCTCACGCTGGCAGGCCGCAATCTCGCGACCTGGACCGACTTCACCGGCCTCGAGCCGGAAGCCTTCTTCCTCGGCGGTACCCGTGGCGGACAGTTCGGTCAGTTCGAGCAGACGACGAACCCGCAGCTGACGTCGTGGGTGCTCGGCGTCAATCTGGATTGGTAACGCGTGCCTATCAAACCTTCGAATCGAGAATCGATCACAATGTCTTCATTGAACCGAAAGGCACGCTGGACGTTGCGGACTACAGTGCTTGCGCTGTTCTTGGTCCCCGCCGCGTGCGACACGCTCAGCAATCCGCTCGAGGTAGAGCCCGCTAGCAGAATTCCGGCTGTCGCGTTGGAAACGCCGCCGAACGCGCTTCTGCTGTCGAACGGCGCCATCGGCGACTTCGAGTGCGCGTTCAAGTCGTATACTGGGCAGGGAGGTCTTGTCGGCGAGGAGTTTATTTACGCGCAGCAGACGGCCTCGCGGACTCCGTACGACAGACGCAACACCACCAAGGACGATTCGGACTACGCCGTCAACAGCTGCACCAATACCGGCGTGTACACTCCTCTGCAGACTGCGCGGCAGTCCAACGAGAACGTCCTCGCGCTCCTCAAGTCGTGGACCGACGCCGACGTGACAGCGGGGTTGGGCGCGCCCAATCGCACCAACCTGATAGCCATTGCCGCGGCGTACGCAGGCTATTCGTACGTGCTTCTTGGCGAGGGGTTCTGCACGATGGCCATCTCCAGGGTCAACCTCGATAAGACGTTGACGTACGGCGGTGAGATTCAGCGGGATAGCGTGTTCAAGCTTGCGATTGCCCGGTTCTCGGAAGCGATAACCGCCGCCACGACCGCAAGCAACACCGACATACTGAGGATGGCATACCTCGGTCGTGCCCGCGCCAGGCTCAACATCGCGGATTATGCGGGGGCAAAGGCCGACGCTCAGCAGATCCCGTCAGGTTACAACAAGGTCGCCAGCTCTTCCGCGACGGCGGCCAACCGAAATAACCGGATATTCGCCGAGAACAGCCTGGCCAACCGTAATTTCTCGGTCGGCGAGCCGTACCGCAGCATGGGCGATGCGCGCGTGCCCGTGACCAAATCCACGCAGCCGGCGAGTGCCACGGGAATCCTGCATTTTTACCAGACCAAGTACCCGACGGTCGATACGCCGCTTCCTCTGGCGACGTATGAAGAGGCGCAGCTGATCATTGCCGAGGCCGACATTCGCGCCAACAGCCTGGTGACGGCGCTTCCGATCATCAACGCATCACGCACCCGCGGCGGTCAGACGGTACCGTTCACGGGGACGACTCAGGCTCAGTACATGGCCGAGCTCGTCGACCAGCGGCGCCGTGAGCTGTTCGCGGAGAGTCATCATCTGGGCGACGTAATCCGGTACAACATCGCGGTTCAGCCGGCGGCGGGAACGCCGTATCACTTCGGCGGAACGTACAGCAACCAGATCTGTCTTCCGCTTCCCGCAGCGGAGAGATTGAATAACCCGCTTATCGGGAGCTGAACGAAACGCGATTGGCTGTTGGTAATCACGAAAAGCCCCCGTCTCGCGACGGGGGCTTTTTTATTTCGCGTACTTCGTCGGATTGCTCTGAAAGTCGCGCATGCACTGATCGGAACAGAAGTAATAGGTCTTACCCTCGAAGTCAGCCTTCCCTTGCGCGGATTCTTCCAGAACGGTCATTCCGCAAACCGGGTCACGGTGATCTGCCATCGTTGCTCCTTGTGAATGTGTGACTTTGACCTGCAACCGGCGAGCCAGGGAACTGCGACGAGCTGTTGTTCTCAGTGAAAATCATGCGACTGATGCGCCAGCCCCTTCACCTTCAATTCCTTGAACCTCTCCCCCACCACATTCATCACCGCGCCATCCCGCTCGAACCGCCCGCGTACCATGATGAACGTCGCGAACTTCACCGGCTCGGCGAATTCGTCCACCAGCTTGCCCGGCACGATGATGTTCATGAAGCCGTGCTCGTCCTCGAGTAGAAGAAAGATCGTTCCGCCCGCGCTCTCCGGTCTCTGCCGCACCGTCACCAGACCGGCCACGAGCACGCTCTCCTGATGGCGCAGCTTCTCGAAGTCGCGGCTCCCCACCACTCCCGCGCCGCTCAGCTTCGCTCGGAGATGCTCCATCGGGTGTCCTCGCGCGCTCAGGCCCAGCGCGAAATAGTCCATGAAGATCAGGTCGCGCCTGCTCAACGGGCGCGGCGAATTCATTCCCTTCCCAGCCGGCGCTAGCGGCAGCGAATCTCCCGCCACTCGCAGCGCCTCCCACGTCGCGCACCGCCTGTCCTGCTCCCACACCGCGAAGACGTCGGCCCGCGCGAGCGTCAGTGCTTCCGCGCGGCCAAGCTCGCACCGGCGCACCACATCCTCGATTGAAGTGAACAGCGCATCAGCGCGCGCCTCCCTCAGCCGATCGAGCACCTTTTCGGCCAGTCCCCGCACGTGCCGCCAGCCCACTCTCAGTGCGGGCTTCGAGAAATCCGCCGTCTCCTCCACCGTGCACTCCCAGTCGCCGTCGCGCATGCACGGCTGCCGCACCTCCACGCCGTGTCGCCGCGCGTCGTGGATCAGCGTCGAGGGCGGATAAAAACCCATCGGCCACGAATTCAATATCCCCATGTAGAACTCGGCGGGATAATGCGCCTTGAGATACGCCGACGCGTACGCGATCAGCGCGAAGCTCCACGCGTGCGACTCCGGAAATCCGTAGTTGGCGAAACTGATCAGATCTTCCGTGATCTGTGAAGCGACCTCCGGCTTGACTCCGTTGCCGATCATCCTGAGTCGCAGCTTCTCCAGCACGGCCTCGAGCTTCACCTTCTTGCGGATGTTCCCCATGGTGCGGCGGAGCTGGTCCGCCTCCGCGGCAGAAAACCCGCCGAGCGCCATGGAGATGGACATCGCCTGCTCCTGGAAGATCGGAATGCCATACGTGCGCTCCAGGATCGGCTTCAATCGCTCGTCGGCGTAGTGCACTTCCTCGCGGCCGAGCCTGCGACTGGTGTACGGATAAACGAACTTCGCCTGGATCGGGCCGGGACGTATCAGCGCGACCTGCACCACGATGTCGTACAGTCGCTCGGGTTTGGTGTGCAGTATCGAGGCGATCTGCGCGCGGCTCTCGATCTGGAACGTCCCGATCGTCTCGCCGCTCGCGATCAGATCATAGGTCTTCCTGTCGTTCACCGGCAGGCGATAAATTTCCGGGCGCCGGCCCGTTCGCTTCTCTATCGCGTCGAACGACCGTCGCACCAGCGACAGCGCTCCGAGCCCGAGGAAGTCGAACTTCGGCACGCCGACCGCGTCGAGATCGTCCTTGTCGAACTGGATGATCGTGCGCCCCCTGGTCGTATGCTCGATGGGCATGTAATCGCCGAGCGGCGCGGAC
>JBKJKB010000091.1:0-3755 GCA_046597675.1 Gemmatimonadaceae bacterium | reverse complement strand
CCCGTCTTCTTGCATCCAGCAACCGACGCGACCAATAGGGCCGCAGCTAATACCACCTTGCGCACGGAAATCCTCCCAGAGTGTGATGTATGCTCTCGTTGAAGTTAGTGGCAAGCTTCGTTCCACACAAACCCCGCAGCCAGAAACTTTTGTGCCCGGCACGGTAACCCCCGCCAAGGGGGGATAAGGCGCTCCGTCAGTCCTCGAAAACCTCTCTCTGGAGCTTTCGCACGCGCCTGAGCTCGAAGACCTGCCCAACCTCCCCGCCCAGAATGAATATCAGAGCGCCGTAGTACACCCAGATCACGACGATCACAGCGGCCGCCACTGTCCCGCTATACATGCTCTCGGGCGAGAACGAAATGATCAGAAAACCGAAGACGTTCTTCGCCACTTCGAACATCACGCTGGCAAACAGAGCCGCCACCAGCGCCATCTGCCACCGGATACGACGCTTGGGGAGGAACTTGTAGAGCGAGAAAAACAGGATGGTGATCGAGGTAAATGCGATGAGGCGGCCGATCGTGTACTCGACGTTGCCCATCACGTCGCTGCGCAGCCCCAGCGCGACCAGCAGGGTGGAGCCCTGCGTTGTAGCCAGCGCCAGATAAGCGCTGAGGACCGTGTACACCACGAGAAGGATCGTCGCGACTATCGTGACCTTGATGTCGAAGATCTTTCCCGCGATGATGCCGCGATCAGCCTCGATGTCGAAAATGGAAGCGAGTACGCTCCGCACCGATCCGAACAGGCGGGTAGAGAACCACACGAATCCGATCGCGCTCACGAGCTGCACCGTTGCCCTGCTCTCAAGAATCTGCATGAGGAGCCGGACGATGGGCTCGCCGGCGTCGGTGGATTCCGCCGGGAGCATTGTCCCCACCAGTGCTGCGATCTCGCGAGCCCGCAGCTCGGGCGAATGGTCGAGGAAGTAGCCGAGTCCGCCGGCTAGAAGGAGAAAGAAGGGGACGATCGCGAGCAGCAGGTTGAAAGCGATGCCGCCTGCGAGAAAGAAGATGTTGTCCTCGGCGCTGTTGTCCCACACGCGCCTGGAGTAATCGCGGAGCATCCACCCGAGGCGAAGAGAAAGTGGACGCTTCCTCCGCGACACGGGGACCTGCTCCGGAACTACGCCTGGTTGCTCGATCCGCTCCTCGCCCGCGTGCTCTGCGCCTTGGTTTCGGCGATGCGTTGCTCGAGATCCTCACGCGCCTGGCGCGCGGCTTCCCTGCCCGCGTCGATCGCCTGCGAAACCTGCGAGCGCTTAACCTCGACCGCGCCGCGCGCAGACTCGACCTGGCGTTCCACGGCGGTGCGAGCGGTCTCCAGAGTCTCGCCGAGCGATTCGGCGACATCGTCGACCATGTCGCGCGCGTTCTCCTGCGCGCGGCGAGCGGCCCGCGTCAGCTCGGCCCGCGTCTCGGCTCCGGTCCTCGGCGCGAACAGCAGCGCGACCGCCGCGCCGGCCAGTACGCCGAGCATGAACGTGCCGACTCCGCTCTCGCGCTGCTCGATGACCACGTACGGATCTTCGTCGTCGAATTCGTAGTGTGACATGTAAAACTCCTAACGTCGCTTCGTTGACTTCGCTTTTGCCTTCGGCTTCGCCTGCTTCATGTCGCCCTTCTCGGATGTGCTGTCGCTATCGGCGTTCCCGCCAGCGGCGCCACGCGAGTGGTCGGCCCCGTTCCGCGCGGCGAGCATGGCACCCAGCTCGGCGCGCACGTCCTCCGGCGAAAGTCCGACGATCTTCGCGGTACGCAGATGATCGCCGCCGGTCGACGCGAACGTCCGCAGAACGAGCTGCCGCCGCGCATCGGCCACGGTGGCTCCCGCCGGGAGCGAGACCATGGAAGACGAATCCGGCGAAACCCGGAGATGCCGCGGCATGATGTCCGCGGCCGACACGATGTCGCCACGCGCCATGATCACCGCGCGCTCTACCGCGTTCTTCAGCTCGCGTACGTTTCCCGGCCAGCTGTACGACACGATCCAATCCCACGCCTCGTCGGCGAACCCCTTGATCTTCTTGCCGTTCTGCTGAGCGAAGCGGACCAGAAATTCGTTGGCGAGCAGCTTGATATCGCTCATGCGCTCGCGCAGGGGCGGGAGGAACAGCTCCACTACCGCGAGCCGGTAGTACAGGTCCTCGCGCAGCTCGCCTTCGTCGAGCGCCTTCTGCAGATCCCTGTTGGTCGCGGCCAGAATACGGATGTCAACCACGATCTCCTTCTTGCCACCGAGGCGCCGGATCGTGCGCGTCTCGAGCGCCCGCAGGATCTTGACCTGGATGTCCGTCGGCATCTCCGCGACTTCGTCGAGGAAGAGTGTGCCGCCGTCCGCCATCTCGAATGCGCCGGCCTTCTCGTTCGTCGAGCCGGTGAACGCGCCCTTTTCGTGGCCGAAGAGTTCGTTTTCGAGGATGTCCTTCGGGAGCGCCGCGCAGTTCAGCGCCAGGAATGGACCCTTGCCACGCTCGCTCTTCGTGTGCAGGGCTCTCGCCACGAGCTCCTTGCCCGTGCCAGACTCGCCCAGGATCAGCACGTTTGCGGTCGACGGCGCGACGGCATGTATCACCTGGTATACCGCGCGCATCTCCTCGGACTTGCCCGTGAGCTCGCCGAAATGGGTGAGCCCCTCCAGCTGCGATGTCAGCTCTCGGTTCCGTTCCTGTACCGAATACTTCTCGAGCGCCTTGGGGATGAGCGCCTTCAGCCGGTTAAGCTTCTCCGCGTTCAGCGGCTTCTCGATGTAGTCGTACGCGCCCTCGCGCATCGCCCGCACCGCGGAATCGACCGACGCCTGTCCGGTGATGATGATGCACTCGGTCAGAACGCCGTGCTCCTGGAGCTGCTTCATCAGCGCGAGGCCGTCCATCTTCGGCATCTTGAGATCGGCCAGGACTACGCCAAACCCGTCAGCCTGGAGCTTCTGAAAAGCTTGCTGGCCATCAGCCGCGACGGCTACGTCGTAGCCTTCGTCGGTCAGAATGGCGCTCAGGCCCTCCGTGATCGATCGCTCGTCGTCGGCGATCAGAATGCGTGGCTTTTTGGTGGCCAATTTATTCGCTGCTGGGGGAGGTACGCGGGACGGTTAATATAACGCCCTGGGGGCTGTTCCTCATGCTGAACGGGCCCGCACCACCGCCCTCAGCCCGCAGCCCGCGCGGTATGATGGCGTCGGCAAAAGTGATCTCGATCGCGTCTCCCGACGGCGACAGCCGGCAGCTCAGTTTGTTCTCATCCAGGGAATCGATCGTGAGCTGAAGCAGCGATCGAAATATCTCCTGCAGCGCCGTGAGCGCTTCGAACTGCTCCGACGCCCTCTCGGCGAACGGACCAGCCGCGTTCGGGCCGTCCGAGCCGGCCGTGCGGCTCCGCACCACCTCGAGGTTTACAGCGACGCCGTTCGCCGCGTTGTTCACCTCATGCGTCAACCGCCGGCTCACGTCGCGGAGCAGCGACGCACGGCTGCCCGGCCCGAGAGGGCTAGTCACTGAGATCGGCGTCGTCGGGAGCTGCCTCGAAGACCGGCATCCCCTCGTGCGGAGCCGGTCGGTGACGCTCCACCGAGATGACGTGGCGCTGGACTATTCCCGCGGTGCCGGCGACGCCGAGCTGGCGGAAGAGAAACTCGAACTTCTCGTCGTACGCCAGTGCCAGCTCACGCTTCGTGTCGCCCGGAAGATCCCAGAACCTGCGCTTGAATGGGCCGAGGGCCTTTTTGCGCGTCTTGTAGAAGAACTGCTCGTCGGA
>JBKJKB010000084.1:0-19133 GCA_046597675.1 Gemmatimonadaceae bacterium | reverse complement strand
GCGTTGCGATCAATCGAGCGCAACACGCGGAGTGGGACTTCCGGCGCCCGCTTCCTGCGGGCGATCGCCGGAGCCGAGAGATCCGTCCATCGGCTATTCTGCCCCGGATAGCCCGCGTATGTCGCGAATTCCGGGAACTCGACCATCGCGTACCGCCAGTGGATGTCGAACAGCTCACGCAGGCGAACGCTATCGGCCTTTCCACCGCGCGACGCCTCGACCGCGGCGTACTCCGCGGAGAATCGCGTCGTGTCGTTTGGACTCTGAGCTGACGCTGGCACTCCGAGGACCAGTCCGACGAAAACCAGCGCGCAGTGGCGAATCATTACGGTTTCTTCCGTGGAGAGTTACAGGCGGTTGCTCGACGAGACCTCGCCGAACTCATCGAGCAGCGATGGCTCTTCCGGCGTGAAATCCTCGCCGGGATTGATGAACCGGTCCCGCTCGAGCCCGTACTGCTTGTCGTAGAGCTGGCGATACCGCCCGTCCAACTGGATCAGCTCGGCGTGCGTCCCACGCTCCACGAGCTGGCCCGCGTCGAGCACCAGAATCTGGTCCGCGCTCTCGATCGTGGATAGACGGTGCGCGATGACGAAGGTGGTTCGTCCGTGCCGAAGGGACCGCAGGCCGTCCCGGATCATTGCTTCGCTCTCGCTGTCGAGACTCGATGTCGCCTCGTCCAGAATGAGGATGCGCGGATCCGCTACGATCGCGCGAGCTATCGCGACCCGCTGCCTCTGTCCGCCAGAGAGCTTGATCCCTCGCTCGCCAACGATCGTATCGTACTTGAGCTCGAATTGCTCCACGAACTCGTCGCAGTGAGCGATCCGGCCCGCCGTGCGAATCTCCTCATCCGTCGCGTCCGGCTTGGAGAACGCGATGTTCTCCCTGATGGTGCCGTCGAAGAGGAAGTTGTCCTGCAGCACGACGCCGAGCTGCGCGCGATAATCCAGCAGGCGCACGGCCGCCAGGTCGTGCCCGTCGACCAGGACGCGACCGCTATCAGGCCGGTTGAAGGCCATTACAAGGTTGATCAGCGTGCTCTTGCCCGAGCCGCTCGGCCCTACCAGCGCGGTGGTGAATCCGGCCGGCGCTACGAAGGAGATGTCCTTCAGCACCGGCCGGTCGGCGACGTACCCGAAGGAAACGTTTTCGAACCCGACTTCTCCATTCAGTTCCGGCAGTTCGGCGCGCGTCGAGTCCTCGGACTGCTCGCTCGGCATCTGCCGCAGCTCGCGGATGCGGTCGAGACCCGCGAACGCTTCCGTGATCTGCGTTCCAATCGAAGCAATCTGAATCAGCGGAGCGGCCACGAGCCCCACGAAAAAGATGTACATCACGAAGTCGCCGAGCGTCATCGTGCCGGCGAGGATCGCGCGTCCGCCCACGACGATCATCAATACTCCGATCGCCCCGACGATCACCGTAGCGCCTGCCCCAACCGCCGAAGTGCCCGTGATGGTGCGCGCGATGTTTCTGAAAAGCTTCTCGACGGCGTCGGTGAAAATCCTCTCCTCGCGCTCCTCGGCGACGTACACCTTTACTATTCGAATGCCGCCGAGTGATTCAGCGAGGCGCCCGGTAGCGTCCGCGGTCAGCTCGCCGCGCGCGCGGAACAGCGGCCGAATTCTCCCGAACGCCGCGGCCATCATCCCGCCGAACGCGCCCAGAATGAACAGCATGGCGAGGGTGAGCTTCCAGTTCAGACTGAACAGCACCACGAGCCCGACGACGGCCGTCACCAGTCCGCCAGTGAGCTGCACCAGCCCGGTGCCCACGAGGTTGCGAATGCCGTCCGCGTCGTTCATCACGCGGGAGATCAGGATGCCGGTTTTTGTGGAGTCGAAGAACGACACGGGCAGGCGGAGGACGTGAGCGTGCACCGCGCGACGCATGTCGGTAATCGCTCGCTGGGCCGTCACGCTGACCACCTGCGAAAGCGAGAAGCCGGTGAGCGCCTGAATCAGGGTGGCCGCGCCCGCGGCCAGCGCGAGCGGCAGGAGCAGCTGCACCTGTCGATTCCCGATCACGTCGTCGATCAGGTACTTCGAGCTGGCCGGCAGCACGAGACCGGCAAACCGGTTGACGAGCATGAGTGCCAGGCCGATCGCCAGCGGCCGGCGGTGATCCCATATCAGCTGCCGCGCCTCGCCCCACGCGCGAGAGTAGTCGATCGGCTTCTTTTCCGGCTTGACGGGTCGAGGCGGGTGTGTGGCCACTGTGCGAGAGAAAGGGACTCGAAACGACGCTGCATACAACGTACAGCGTCCAGCGTACTTGGCGCGTAGAGAAGCTTACGCGGCTGTATCTCCCTTCGAAACCGACCGCGTCGGCAATCGTAGGGTTTCCGAAGCGCGCGCAGGCAGTTAGCTAGCTTTCCGGTCGAGGCGGCTCACGAAGTTCGCCCGTCACCAGCCATGAGATCGCCTTTGATGACCCGATTTCTTCTCGCAGCTCTCTGCTTCGCGACGCCGACGCTGGCGCAGCAAGCCACAGCCCCTGCGGCCCCGTCTGCCGGCACGCGGCCGCGCCCGGTGCTTCGCGCTACGCCACTCACGGGCGATGTTCGTATAGACGGCAAACTCGACGAGCCGGAATGGGCAGCGGCGCCCATACACTCCGATTTCACTCAGTTGGATCCTTCCGAGGGGCAACCTGGTTCGGAGCGGACGGAGTTTCGAGTGCTGTATGACGCCAAGGCGATCTACCTCGGATTTCGCATGTACGACTCGGAGCCATCCGGGATCCGTTCGCGACTGGGACGCAGGGACGAGCCGCTTTTCGGAGCGGATCTCGTCGAGGTCTATCTCGACACGTATCTCGACCGGCTTACGGGTTTTGTTTTCCGGATCACGCCGGCCGGCGCT
Organism: Gemmatimonadaceae bacterium; assembly: GCA_046597675.1. Classification (GTDB taxonomy): domain Bacteria; phylum Gemmatimonadota; class Gemmatimonadetes; order Gemmatimonadales; family Gemmatimonadaceae; genus JACDCY01. Next base: position 16,266 of record JBKJKB010000084.1, on the reverse strand, counting down.
ATTCGCGACGCCGCCTGGCTACCTCCGGGGAGCGGCGGCTTCGGGCAGGACGGCTCGTGGGACGCCGTCTGGGAATCCGGAGCGACCATCGATTCCGCGGGCTGGACGGCGGAGCTGCGAATTCCTTTTTCACAGCTGCGCTACAACGTCGGGCCGGCTGACACAACTTGGGGCATTCAGGTCCGTCGCGATATCGCCCGTAAGGGGGAAACGTCGTTGCTTGCGTTCACGCCGAAGCGGCTCCCCAGTGGACCGCAGGCCTGGGCGGATCTCACTGCGCTCCACGGCCTGCCGAAAACACGAAGTCTGGAGCTGCTGCCGTACGCGACCGCACGCGCTGAATATCTCAATGTCGCTTCCGGAAACCCGTTCCTTGGCGCGAGTGAGTACCGGACAAAGATCGGCGGGGACCTCAAGTACTCACTGACGAGCAGCATGCGCTTGACCGCGACGGCCAACCCTGACTTTGGCCAGGTCGAGGTGGATCCCGCTCGCGTAAACCTGACGGCCAGCGAGCTGTTCTTCCCCGAGCGACGGCCGTTCTTCATCGAAGGCGCGGATATCTTCCAGTACGGCAGGATTCGCACCTTCAATGCTTTCTCTTTCCCGACGTTCTTTCACTCGCGCCGGATCGGCCGTGCGCCTCAGCGCAGTATATTCGGCCCCCCTTACGTCGACTCGCCCGAGGAAGCGACGATCGCGGGCGCCGTCAAGATCACAGGCAAGACTTCGGGCGGGCTCTCGGTCGGCGTACTGGACGCCCTGACCACGCGGCAGACTGCCAGAGTCGCAGCTGCCGGCGGCGAGCGCGGCACCGAGCCGGTGGAGCCGAGGACGAATTACTTCGCCGGAAGAGCGCAGCAGAATTACAATCAGGGCAACACCACGGTCGGCGCACTGCTGACCGCGGTGAACCGTGATCTTGCGGACGCTCCGCTAGCCGCGATGTTGCGGCGGGACGCGTACTTTGCGGGACTGGATTTCAACCAGAGCTGGAAACAGCGCGAGTGGACCCTCGACGCATCCGTCGCCCGCAGCGCAGTCTTCGGCACGCCAGCCGCGATGACGCTTACGCAGAGATCCTCGGTCCACTATTTCCAGCGCCCCGACCTCGAGTCGGATCATCTCGACCCCAACCGTCGATCTCTGCACGGGAACGCCTGGCAGGTATCAGGCGCCAAAAATTCCGGGAAACACTGGATCGGCAGCGCGACGTACCAGGTCGTAAGTCCGGGGTTCGAGGTTAACGACGCCGGATTCCATTCCCAGACGGCGTACCGCGCACTGGCCACGGTGATCGCATACAAGAACGACGAGCCGGGAAAGCTTTTCCGGAATTACATGGCGGGACCTTTCAATGGCTACATCACGAATTCCGACGGCGACAAGATCGAACATTATCACGGGTTTTTCCTGAGCGGCCGCTTTCACAATTTCTGGAATTTTGATTGGAAGACGTCGCTCAGACCGCAAAGGTACGACGATCGCCTGACACGCGGCGGGCCGGTGATGGTACGGCCCGCCACCAGATCGATCGAACTCGATTTCTCGAGTGACCAGCGCCGTGTCTATTCGTTCGAGCTGAAATACGATTACGTCAAAGCTCGAGGTGACGGCCAGAAACATGAGCTGGAAGCCGGCTTTACGGTGCGCCCCAGCACGGCTCTCCGCCTGAGTTTGCTACCAGGTTACCAGGCGTCGCGTTTCGCCACCTATTACATCACGCAGGCAGCGGATCCGGCAGCGACGAATACGTATGGACGCCGTTATGTGTTTGGAACGTTGCGGTACACCGAGCTATCGCTGGTCACGCGGGTCGACTGGACATTTTCGCCAGAGCTGTCGCTGCAGATGTTCATGCAGCCGCTCGTCGCGACCGGAGCCCACTCCGACTATCGAAGTCTTCGGCATCCTAAATCCTACGAGTTCGACCGGTTCTCCCTGTCGGACGGGACTCTGGTGTACGAGAACGGCGGGTACACGGCCCGCCCGGCCCCGGGAAGCTCGATTCGAATCGGTGATCCGGACTTTCACGACCGGTCACTGCTCGGGAACGCTGTCGTGAGATGGGAATACCGCCCCGGCTCGACTCTGTTCTTCGTGTGGCAGCAACGGCGAGCGGGGGAAGGTCCCCCGGGCGACTTTCAAGCAGGGCGCGACGTGTCCGGGATATTTCGAACGGCACCCGAGAACGTGTTCGCCGTCAAAGCGACGTATTGGATCGGGCGATAGCAGGTATCAGGCTTCCACAACTACGACGTCGAACGCGCCCGTCACCACCCTGCCGTTGCGCTTCACCTGAACCCAGATGCGGTACGCGCCAGCAACGGGGAAAGCGTAGGGAAACGACACGACGTTTCCAACAGCCATGCCCGCATGCCCTGACGATGCCGCAGAGTCCGTGGCCGTCACACGGCGTGACAGAGTGCCGGCCACCGTGTCCGAAGCGGAGCGGAGATCGAAGCTGCGCTTCGCGGCCATCGGCACGGTGCCGGATGGGTGGAGATGAATGAACACCGAGCGGTCGTCGCGCATAACCACCGCGTGCGCAGCCATTCCCATGTACGGCTCGAGAGCGACAGCGTTCCCGGCGAGGTCGGAAATAGTGAACCGCAGCGGCGCTGGTCTTCCCACCACGATAGGTGCGTTACCCCGTTCCCAACGGATCATCGTCTCGCGATCGGATGTTGCGCCGCTCGTCACAGGCACCACGCTCACATGCCACGAATCGTCGCCCCGCGAGCCGGCGCTCGGCTCCGCGGTTTGCGGCCGCAGGGTCAACGGGGCCGTGACCGTCTGCGCGAAACCGCTCTCGTGAACCACATCGCCATATACGTGATACGCACCACCTGGTAGCGGCGGCCGCCAAGCGGTGAAGCGAACGGTGTCCGAGGTCGACGGATGAAGATGGGCAAACGCGCGCAAATCGTCGCTGATCAAGAACATGTGCATCAGCTTCCCGTGGTCTGGAAGCATCGGTGTGTAGCCCGAGCGCCGGACCCCCGGCCCGAGCGGCTCGTTCCTGCTCGAGACCCATAGGCTGTCGGTGATGCGCAGCTCGATGGAGCTCGCCGCGGCCGAGTCCGCGGAGCTGGCTACCACCGACATGGGCTGGAAGATCGACCGCCGGTACGCCGCATCTTCGGACTTCCACCAGGCGCGGCCACCGACGAGCGCGAGCACCAGTACGGCCGCGGCTACTCCTGTCGCGATCCTGCCGCGCTTTCGACGCGCCACGTCCACTGCCTGTCCGGGCGCCAGCGAGGCTTCGCGGGCAGCCGCTCCGATGATGCTGACGATACCGGCGAACATGACCAGCCCGACTACCGCCAGCCCGATTGCCAGCGGACCGTCGAGGCCGAGCCGCTTATATGCCACGATCGCGGCGGGCACGACGAGGCTCCCCGCTCCTTTCGCGCCACTGACGCTGATCGTGACACTGTTCGATCCGCCGGACATCACCCACAGAGAAACTGCGTGTAATTCCGGATCACCCTCGACCGGCACCGCCCTCTCCGGCGGAGGCGGCGTGCCGGACGCGTCGAACTTGTTGACGCTGGCCGTGACCGAAACCGGACGCGGTTCATCCGAGGTCCCGTACACCCTGACGGCGATGTCGGCGATGCCGGGGATGACTCCCGGCGACCGCACGTGAACGAGCACTCTATACGGACCCGCATTTCCCTCGAACCACGTATCAGGGCTGCCGATATGTGCTGCGCACACGACGATGAATCCAAACGCCACCAGTGCGCGCAGCAGGGTACGCGTCACCGCTTCACCCTCGCCGTCGTCTTTCCAAGCCAGAGGCCCAGTCCCGCCGAGATCGTGGCCGCCAGGCTGGACCACAACAGTCCCCGTGCGAACTGCAGAGCAGGCTGCGTGTTCCAGTACTCATAGCGCCACGGGCCGAGACGTGACGTGTAATCCCACTGGTCCGCGGCGAAGAACCAGTTACGCGCAGCGGGCGACATCAGAAATCCCGACCAGTGCCAGTGTACGGCAAGCATTACCAGCACGAAGCTCACGCCGAGTATCGGCGCGAGCAGCCAGTCGCTGATCCTGCTCGTACGAGGCAAAGCGAGATCGAGGAGAAACGCGGGGATGACCAGCAGCAGCGGGAACGGCGCGGGCACCATGTGCGTCACCGGGTTGTAGATCGGTGCCAGCAATGGTGTCGCCGGCACGAGCTGAAGCGCCCAGATGATGACGAGTTGAATGGCCATATAGATCAACGCGACCGTCGTAGCCGGCCAGCGCAGACTGCTCGCGCGCGCCGCAGCTACGAGTGCGATGGGGATGACGATCGCAGTCATGCGGTAAAACATCGGCGACCGCATTTCATTCGCGATCCCGGCCTCCTCCATGATCACCGTCGCCATCATCGTCAGCAAAATTCCCGCGCTCGCGGCATAGATGAGCCTGAGGCTCCCATCCTGGCTGCCGCGGTTCTGCGCGGAGACCGCCATCAGCATCGCCCCTATCTGGATGGCGATCATGCCCCACGCGAGAATCATGTGCGGCGGGCTGATGATCTCTACGTCGAGGCCGTACGCGTTGTGCCACCAGTTATCGAAGGGCGCCGACGCGATCATCATCGCCGTGCCCCAGATGCAGACCCACGCTCCGAGCGGGCCGTAAAATCCCCAGACGCGAATCGAGCTTTGCTTCGCGGCAGCATCGCTTCCGAAGGTCGTGCGAAGAACCAGCCAGCCGCAGCTCACCCCCGCGACGAGTGCCGCCAGCTGCTCGAGCACGTGCGGCGGGCTCCAGAACGTGTCCCGCCCGATCGTGCGGTGCCACGAGATGTCCCATATGAGGCCGACTACGATCGCCGCGGACGCGAACAGCGTCGCGTAGAGGGGCCAGAAAACGCCGCTGTTGGCTGCTGGGTCGTGGCTGTTGGCCAGAGTTGGGGCGGCGGCGGTAGCCATCGGTGTTTTCCTCTCCAAGACGAGGCCAAACATAGCACGCGAGGGCCACGATTGGGGCGCGGGATGACTTTCATACGAGCGGATGGCGCGGAGGTTTCCCGGCGGCAAAGTTATGACCCGTGGTGACCATCGATCTCAACGCCGATCTTGGTGAAGAGTGCGGCTCCGACGAAGAGCTCCTCTCACTCGTGTCCTCGGCCAGCATCGCGTGTGGCGCGCACGCCGGCGACAAGCAGATCATGCGCGTCGCGATAGAGCGCGCGCTCGAGCGCGGGGTCTCGGTGGGAGCCCATCCCGGCTACGCCGATCGCGAGGGGTTCGGCCGGAGGGAGACGGGCATGACACCCGCCGCTATCAGAGAATCCGTGCTCGCGCAGCTCGAAGTATTCGCTGCCGCGTGCGTCGATGCCGGAGCGACGTTCAGCCATGTAAAGCCGCACGGCGCGCTGTACAACCGCGCCATGCGTGAGCCCGCAGCGGCGGAAAGCATGGCGCGCGCGGTAGTTGAGTTCGACCCTTCGCTAATGGTGTTGTGCATGCCGGAAAGCCGGCTGCTCCATGCCGCGGAGGCGGCCGGACTCCGGGCCGCCAAGGAAGCGTTTCTCGACCGCGCATATGCGTCGGCCAGCGCTCTCGTGCCGCGCACAGATCCGGGAGCCGTGATCGGTGATCCGTCCACGGCGGCCGCGCGCGCGGAGCGCATGGTGCTGTCCCACCTGGTGACATCCATCGATGGACTTGATCACGCGATCGAAGCCGACTCACTGTGCGTGCACGGCGACAACCCGGATGCCGTAGCCCTGCTGCGTGCCGCGCGATTGCGACTCGAGCACGCGGGCGTTGCGATCGCGCCATTTCATCCCGCATGACTCGCGATCCTTGCTCGCCTGTGTTCGCGCCGCTGGGCGACGGTGCGATCATGGTCACGCTGGGCGATTCGGTCGGACGCGACGTGAATCTCCAGGTGCACACATGTGCCACGGCCGTGAGAAACGCCGCACTTTCGGCGGTGCTCGACGTCGTGCCTGCGTACTCTGCTTTCGCCGTTCACTACGATGCGCACGCCATAGACGCGCGGGCCATCACGGCACGGCTGCGCGACATCGTGACTGCCTCGCTCAAGGATGAGCGGCAAGGAGAGGCCGGGCCGCTCGTGACCATCCCGGTCAGATACGACGGTGCCGACCTTCCGGCCGTCGCCGATGCGACCGGTCTCACGATTGATGAGGTCGTCGCGCGACATGTCGCCGTGGAGTACTTCGTGTACATGATGGGTTTCGCCCCCGGGTTCGCCTACCTCGGAGATCTCGATCCGGCTCTGCACCTGCCGCGGCGCGAAACTCCGCGAACTCGCGTGCCGCGCGGGTCGGTGGCGATCGCCGGCTCACAGACCGCTGTCTATCCGCACGAGACGCCGGGCGGCTGGCACCTCATCGGCAGCACGGAGCTTCTCCTGTTCGACCCGGAGCGGGACCGGCCTTCCCTGCTGCGCGCCGGCCACCGCGTCAGATTCGAGCGGATCGCGTGACACTCACAATTACCAGGATGTCCGGGTTTGCCACGATTCAGGACGCGGGCAGGCCGGGATACCGCGCGGAAGGAGTCCCGCTCTGCGGCGCGATGGATGTCGCTTCCCTCGCCCTCGCCAACGCGCTCGTCGGAAATCCGAGCGACGCGGCCGCCATCGAGTGGGCACTGGCAGGCGGCTCGATCCTGTTCTCGGCACGAACGCTCGCGGCGGTGGCTGGCGCGGACGTGCAGCTGGCGCGCAGTGGCGCGCCTGTCTCTTCGCACGTCACGCTGGAGTTCGCCGCAGGGGACGAGCTGACTGTCGAACGATTCGTGCGAGGCGCCTACGTCTATGTAGCCGTGCGGGGCAGAATAGCCGTGCCCACTGTCCTCGGCAGCCGGTCGACGTATCTCCCAGCCGCATTCGGCGGGCTCGACGGCAGGCGACTTCGCGCGGGTGACGTCTTGCCGGTGGGCAAGCCGATCGAGAACGAGCGCGTCGTGCTATCGGAAGCTCGCAGTGGATCGCTCGATGATACGGCGAAACCGATCAGAGCGATCGAAGGCCCTAACACCGCGGCCTTCTCGCGCGAGTTTCGCGAATCGTTCTGGGCGAGCGAGTTTGCCGTTACGTCCAGCTCCAACCGGACCGGTTACAGGCTCGAGCGCGAGCCGCACGCCGATCCGGAGGGCCGGAGCGCGGCGTCCGAGCCGGCGTGCGTTGGCGCCATTCAGGTTCCCAGCGGCGCGGGCGCGATCGTGCTGATGGCCGACGGCCCTACTGTTGGCGGTTACCCGAAGATCGGAGTCGTGGCGTCCGTGGACATTCCTGTGCTGGCGCAGAGAATGCCGGGCGACCCCGTGAGATTCGAGCGCATCACGACCGAAGACGCGCAGCGTCTTCTGCGGGAGAAGCGGTTGCTAGCCGAGCCCGGCTCACGCGCGTAGTATTTCAGGATTGAAATCTCCCGAGGGTACGACATGCGCGAACGTTTGACCCGCGGCTCGTTGCCATTGTTCGCCGGCGCGGCCGTGCTTTTCGGATGTGCGCCAGCGACCGGACCGGCCCAACAGCCGCCGCCCGCGCCACCAGTCGCGGCGGCGCCTGCGCCGCGGCCCGGACCAACTGTCGGTTCGATGGCGCCGGATTTTTCACTCCCGGCCGCGACGAGATACGGGCGGATGGCTCAGCCGTTCCGTCTTTCGCAGTTCCGCGGACAGACAGTCGTGCTGGCATTCTTCAGCCAGGCGCGAACTCGCGGCTGAACGATCCAAATGGAGGCGTACCGTGATCAGTACGCCACGATCTTCAACAACGGCCGCGGAATCGTCCTCGTCGGCATCAGTGCGGACGCCGACACGACGCTGGAAGCCTGGGCGCGGGAAAGCTCCTTCCCGATGCTGTTCACCAGCGACACCGGCGGAGTCGTTGGAACCATGTACGGCGCTTTCGACCCGGCTCGCCGGATCGACGACCGTTCCCTGTACGTGATAGACGCGGACGGGAAGGTGGCGTACACTGCCCGGCCGTTCCGCGCGCTGTCGGCGGCATCGTACAAGGAGCTCGAGGACGCGCTGGACAGGATCGCTCCGCTGGCGGCGGATAGTTCCGGATAGTCAGCCGCGCATGGGGCGGAAAGGCCACGGGGGCCTTTCCTTCACCAGCATCTCTACAAACCTTTCCGCACGGCAGCGACGAGATCCTGGTCCCCGCCCACGCCCGTGTACACGATCTTCCCACGCCGGTCGAGCACGACGATGTAAGAAGTCGCCGGGACGTTGAACCTGTCCACTGCTTCCCCGGTGCGGTCATACAGGACCTGGTGCGTGAACTTGTGCGCCGCGGAATAGCGCCGCACACGCTCGAGCGATTCGTTCGCGGAAACAGCGATGGCGACGAACTTCACGCGCGTGCCGTACATCTGCTGTGCACGCTGGAACGACGGCATCAGCTCGCGGCAGGTGGAGCACCACGCCGCCCAGAACTGGATTAGCACCGGGCCCTTCCCGATGTACTGAGCGAGTGAAACCGTGCTGCCGTCGAGCGCCTGCACCGATGCGACCGGCGCATTCGAGCCGACAGGAAGCCCGAAATCCTGCGCCTGAACCTCGCCAGCGACGGCGCAAAAGACGGCCGCAAGAACAATTCGAATTTTCATCGCGATCATATGGTCTATTGGTTCGGGTGCCGATGGCGGGCAGGCACTGATATCTGATAACTGATATCTGACAGCTATATCAACAGCCGTCCCATCTGGATCAGATAATACTCCGCAACCCCCAACATGATCACCGCGAAGCCCCGTTTCACCCACACCATCCACGCGCCGGCCTTCGGAAGACGTACCGCCTGCCCGCTCGAAAGCCCGACGACCACGAGCAGCGCGCACATCCCGAGCGAGAAAACGAAGAGATAGATGAACCCCAGCACGCCGCTGCGGGTCGTACCGACCCAGGTCAGGACGGCGGCCATTACGGGTGCGGAACATGGCGCTGCCACGAGACCGGAAGCGGCCCCCATGCCGAAGGCCGTGGTGTACCGACCCCCGCCGCCAACGCCGGCCGCGCGCGCCATCAACGACCGCGGCATCGGCAGCGGCACGACATCGAACATTACCAGCGCCGCGTACACGAGCAGATTCGCCATCGCGAAATACAGCCATGGGTTGGTGCTGATCGCCCCGAACAGAGAGCCCGTCAACCCCGCGATCGTGCCCAGCGCGGCATACACGAGCGCCAGTCCGATCACGTACGAAAATGTCAGCCCTGCGGCTGTGAATCGCGACGTCGGCGCTCCGCTCATGGAATTTCCACCGACGATCGCGGCCGTGATGGGAATCATCGGGTACACGCACGGCGTGAGGCTCGTCAGAACCCCGGCGGCAAAGAGGAGCGGGATCGCAAGCGCCGGATTGGACGAGAGATAAGAGGCTACGGCCGAGGCATCCATCAGTGAAGGATACGAAGTATTCTTACCGGATGGCGCATCGGCTCTCAAAAACGAAGTTCTCCCAGGGCCGCCAGTGCCATAAACAGCTATGGTGGCGCACCCACGAGAAAGCTTCGCCCGAGCTGGCGGTCGACGACGGCACGCAGGCCATCTTCGACCAGGCCCACGAGGTCGGCCGCAGGGCCCGCGATCATATCCCGGGCGGTGTGCTGATCGACCGGAAGCCGTGGGAGCACGCGGACAGCGTCGCGGCGACTCGCGCGGCGCTGTCCGCTGGTGCCCGCGTCATCCATGAGGCCGGCTTTCTGGCCGACGGCGTGTTCGTCGCCGTGGACATCCTCGTCAAAGAGCCCGACGGCTTCACCTTGATCGAGGTGAAGATGGGCCTCAGCGTGAAGCCCGAGCACTACGCCGATGCCGCGATTCAGACGTACGTCGCGCGAAAAAGCGGCCTGGATGTACGACGCGTGGAGATCATGCATCTCTGCCGCGACTGCGTCTTCCCCGATCTCTCCAATCTTTTCGTGCGGCAGGATGTCACCGCAGAGATCGAGAAGCTCCTGCCCGCCATTCCTGAAGAGATCGCCGCCCAGCTCGCGATGCTCGAACGCGGCGTACCCGCGGTCGACACCGGCGATCATTGCAGGAAGCCGCGTGCGTGTTGCTTCTGGGACCGCTGCTGGCCGTCCGTGCCCCAGGATCATGTGAGTACGCTTTACCAGATCGGGAAGAGGGCGCGCTCATTCGTCGAACAGGGATACCACCTGATCTCCGAGTTGCCGGAGTCCATAGCCCTCAACGACACGGCGCAGCGGCAGCGCATGGCGGTGGTCTCCGGCCAGATGGTGGTCGAGGATAACCTGGGCCCGGCGCTCAGCGTCATTACGCCGCCTGTCGCGTTCCTGGACTTCGAGTCGGTCATGGTCGCGATCCCGCGCTGGGACGGGTGCCGGCCCTTTCAGAACGTTCCCGTCCAGTTCAGCTGTCACACGCTGGACGCCGGCGGCCGTCAAGGTCAATCGGGGTGGATCGCGACCGGATCCGGCGATCCGCGCCGCGAGCTTGCAACTGAGCTCGTCGCCGCTTGCGCGGACGCGCAGACGATCGTCGCGTACAACTCGAGCTTCGAGGCGGGCTGCATCGACACGCTCATTTTCGCGGCGCCGGAGCTCGCGGACGCGTTGCTGGCGATCAAGGCGAAGCTGTGCGACGCGCTGCCGATCGTCAGGCAGAACGTCTACCACCCCGCGTTCGGCGGCAGCTTCGATCTCAAGACAGTTCTCCCCGTGCTCGTCCCGGACCTCACGTACGAAGGACTCCCCATTCACGACGGACGGACCGCGAGCCGTGAACTTGCCCGCCTGATGTTCGCGGGCGCCTCCATGAGCGATAGCGAGAAAGAGACGCTGCGCAAAGATCTCAGCGATTACTGCAGTCTCGACACTCTCGCAATGGTGCGATTGGTGGATGCGCTGCGGTCTCTCAGCGGCCGCGGGATTCTTCCGCCGTACGCTTTTCCGTAGCGAGCAGGACTTCTTTCCGCTCGATTCCAAATCCGTATCCGCCGAGCGACCCGTCGTTGCGCACGACCCGGTGGCAAGGGATGGCCAGTGCTACCGGATTTGTGGCGCACGCGCGGGCCACGGCGCGCGCAGCGCGCGGCGCACCGATCGATTCAGCCACTTCGCTGTACGACCGCGTCTCCCCGTAGGGTATCTGCTTGAGCGCCCGCCATACGCGGAGCTGGAACGCGGTCGCCCGGATGTCCAACGGAAGGTCGATCTCCGGGCGTTCGCCCGTGACGTGCTCGAGCATCGCTGCCGCGAACGGCGACACCTCGGATGCGCGCTTGAGATCGGCATTCGGGAACTCCCTCCGCAGTGATGCTACTACCGCGGTGTGTGAATCGCCGATCCTGACCGAGCAGAGTCCGCGCGACGTCCATGCCACGAGTATCAGCCCTACGGGCGACGGTGTCACCGCGTACTGGATCTCCATCCCGTCGCCGCCCTTGCGATAAGTCGCGGGCGTCATGCCGAGCGCCCCGGCGGCGTTCTCGTACGCCCTGCTGCTCGAGCCGAACCCGGCTTCGTACGTGGCCTCGCTCACGGTCCTCCCGTTCCGCATCGCGGATTTGAACTGTTGATGGCGTTTCATGCGCGCGTATTCCGCGGGCGACAAGCCGACAGCTCGCTTGAACGTGCGCTGCAGGTGAGACGGACTTGCTCCGACTTTCCGCGCCAGCGCTTCCAGAGTGATCCGCGTGGTGGGGTGCTCATCCAGGTATGCCCGCGCCCGCCGCGCCAGTCTCTCTCCGGCGGAACCCCCGGACCTCTCCACTTCGCTTCGGCGCATCGCGACGGCTGACATGGGAGTGAAGCTATGACCGCAACAAGGGGGCGGCTATCCGATTCTTGCTCACCTTAACCCAATCTTCATTAAGGGAGCTTCATCAAATCTTCATCGATTCGTGTGCACGAAAGTGAGGCGGGTGCGTCTACTGTGTAGCAACCACAAGGAGACGACGTGCGTACCATGCATCTCATCGAGTCGGCACACACCGGACACGCGACCAGCGGAATCCACTCCTTTCTGAGCGTCTCGGCCCATGTGGCCATAATGCTCGCCGCGCTGTACGCCACCACGCGGCCGGCCATGGAGCGGGAGACTGCGCCGGACTCACGCGTGTACTTCGTTCCCGAGCGTTTGATGACGGTCACTCCGAATGTTCCGGTAACCCGGGCTGTGACACCGAAGCCCGCGGCTCCCGCTCCCGTGCAGTCGAAGGTGGCCGCAGCGTCAAGCGCCGAGCCGGTGAGCATACCGGCGGTGGACGTGTCGCTCGCCGACCCGTCGGCGGCTGCGCCAGCGGGGCCCGTCCCAAGCGGTCTCGAGGGCACAGGCGCGGTCGACGCCGGCCTGACCGAGCGAAGCGGCCCCTATGACGTCGGTGAAGTCGAAGTGCCCGCCGCGCCTCTTTCGAAGTCCGGCCCGGACTACCCGGAGCGGGCGATCCGGCTTGCGATCTCCGGAAGCGCGACGGCGAGGTTCATCGTCAACGCCGGCGGACGCGTCGAGAAGGAAATCGTGATCCTGGACTCGACGAGCCCCGATTTTACTTCGGCGGTTCGTGATTTTCTGCGCCGTGCGCGGTACAGGCCCGCGCGTGTTGGAGACCTGCCCGTGCGTCAGATGGTGGAGCAGCGGTTCGTGTTCGAGCTGCGCAGGTAGCCCGGTTAGATCTCGTTGTTCTGTCGTGCGTAGTACCAGGCGACGCCGCCGGCCAGCATGAGAACAGCCGCGACGGCGAAAATGAACTTGAAGAAAACGAGTCCGACTATGAACGGAGCGAGCCATGGAACGAGGCCCAGCACCATTCCCAACGCCGCGGCGCCGGCGAAGAATATTCCGATCGCTAGAAGGAACTTGCCCAGAGCACTGAACCGCATGATGACTCCCGTCGGGGTACTCTGCACCTACGGGTGCAGCCGCCGAGTCGTTTCAACGGCGCTACTGTACCGCGTTCACCATGTCGAAGATCGGCAGGTACATCGCCATGATCATTCCACCGACGGCGACCCCGAGGAACACGATCATTATCGGCTCGAGCAGCGACAGGAGCCCGCCGACCGCCGCGTCCACTTCATCGTCGTAGAAGTCCGCGATCTTGGACAGCATCTCGTCGAGACCGCCGGTTGATTCACCGACGGAGATCATGGAGATGACCATGGGCGGAAATACGCCCGACTTGGCGAGCGGCGCGGCGATTGTCTCACCGCCGGCGATCGATGCGCGCGACGCCATGATGGCGTCCTGCACAACGCGGTTACCGGCCGTGCGCGCGGTAATCTCGAGTCCTTCGAGAATGCTCACGCCCGACGCGATCAGCGTTCCGAGCGTGCGCGTGAACCGGGAGACGGACGACTTCCGGAGCACGTCGCCGAGCACCGGCAGCTTGAGCAGCAGGCGGTCAATGGCGAGCTTGCCGTTGGGACTCGCGTAGTAGCGTTTCAAGAGAAAGAACAATCCCACGAAGAACGCGATTATCGCCCACCAGTAGCTCTGCAGCCCCTTCGACATCCCGATGACGATCCGCGTTGGGAACGGAAGTGGAACCCCGACGGAGGCGAACATGTCCTCGAAGGTCGGGATGACGAAAATGAGCAGGATCGCGATGGCTCCGACTGCGACCGCGAGGATCGAGGTCGGGTATATCATCGCGCCTTTCACCTTCCTGATCAGCTTGTCGTTCTTCTCGAGGAACGACGCCAGACGGTTCAGGATGACGTCGAGAATTCCGCCCGCCTCTCCGGCCGCCACCATGTTCGTATACAGGGTCGTGAACGCTCGCGGGTGCTTCGCCATCGAATCCGCGAGCGTGTAGCCCGATTCCACGTCGAACATGACCTGACGGGTGATGCTCGACAACGTCTTGTTCTCTGTCTGCTTGGCGAGAATGTCGAGCGCCTGCACGAGCGGCAGGCCGGCGTTCACCATCGTGGAGAACTGTCGCGTGAAGACGACGATGTCGCGGATCTTGACCGATCCCTTCTTGGTCGCCTTCTGCGCGCTCTCGTCGATCTTGACGACCGCGAGCCGCATCTTCCGGAGCTGCGCGATGACGGCGTCACGCGACGCCGCTTCGATCGTTGCGGTCTTGAGGTCACCGTTGGTCGCGCGCGCCGTGTACGTAAAGATCGGCATCGGTCAGCTCCTACCGACGCCCGGCGCCAGCGGGAACCGGGCGCGGCGTCGAGGGGGTGGTCTTGCCTTCAGCGACTTCCTCGGGAGTCAGTCCGATCATGCGAAGAAACTCGGTCTGATCGCCGGTGACGCGGAGACACTCCTCCACGGCGACCTGGCGGCTCATGTAGAGGCCGTACAGCGCGTCGTTGAGCGTCTGCATGCCGAACTTCTTGCCGGACTGCATCGAGGAATAAATCTGGTGCACCTTGTCATCGCGGATCAACGCGCGGATCGCGGGGGTGACGACGAGCAGCTCGGCCGCCATCACGCGTCCCCTCCCCTGCGCCTTCGGCAGCAGCGTCTGGGTGATCACGCCCTCGAGCACGAACGCGAGCTGAGCGCGCACCTGCGCCTGCTGGTGCGCCGGGAAGACGTCGATGATCCGGTTGATCGCTTCGGCGGCGGAGTTGGTGTGCAGCGTGGCGAATGCGAGGTGTCCGGTCTCGGCGATCGTGAGCGCGGCCTGAATCGTTTCGAGATCTCGCATTTCACCGATCAGCAGGACGTCCGGGTCCTCGCGCAGCGCGTATTTCAACGCGCTCGCAAAACTCTTGGTGTCGGTTCCGATCTCGCGCTGGTTGATGATCGAAAGTTGGTGCTTGTGGATGAACTCGATCGGATCTTCGACGGTGATGATGTGTGCCCGGCGCTCACGATTGATCTTGTCGATCATCGCCGCGAGCGTAGTGGACTTGCCGGAGCCTGTCGGACCGGTGACCAGGACCAGCCCGCGCGGCTTCTCGGCCATCCTGGCGATGACCGGCGGCAACCCGAGTTCCTCGAACGTCTGGATGGTGAACGGAATCTGGCGAATCACCATGGAGACGCATCCGCGCTGCTTGAAGCAGTTACCGCGGAAGCGCGCAAGGTTCGCGATCCCGAACGAGAAATCCAGCTCGTCTTCCTGCTCGAATCTCTTTTTCTGGTTCTCGGTCAGCACCGAGTACGCCAGCTGCAACGTGTCCTTCGGCGCCAGTGCGTAATCGATGTTCGAGTTGACGATCTCGCCGTCGATTCTCAGCTTGGGCCGTTCGCCGGCGACCACGTGGAGGTCGGACGCGCCCCGCTCCGCCATCTCATCCAGCAGCTGCCTGAGGTTGACGCCGAGCGCGAGAGGTGCCGACCCACCGGCGACCGACGCCACGGTCGCCCCCGACGGAGGGGCGGACGGAGTGAACGTCGGATTTGGTCCGGTCATCTGGAAGCCCGTTGTGGGAGTTGTGTCATGTGGCGCTGGTCTCGCGAATTACCTGATCGATCGTTGTGATGCCCTTCATGACCTTGAGCCAACCGTCCATGCGCAACGTCAGCATCCCGTCATTGATGGCGGCGTTCTGAAGCTCGGCTGCGCCCTCATTCATGAGAATGTGCCGCCGCAGCGCGGGCGTCATGTACATCACTTCGTACAGGCCCTGCCGTCCCTTGAACCCGCTGCCCTGGCAGTCGTCGCACCCCTTCCCGCGGAAGAACGGCAGCTCGCCCATCTTCGAGTCGAGGTTGATCTTCAGCCAGAACGGCGCGGCTTCGGCGGTGGCGTTGGGGCGCGCCCCGTCGAGCGAGTCCTGGGTGAAGCGAAGCTCGCGAAGAGTCGTAGATCCCGCCACCTTCGCCGTCGCGAGCTCGATCGCGTCGGGCGTGTATTTCTGCTTGCAATTCTTGCAGATCTTTCGCACGAGCCGCTGGGCGAGCACGAGATTCAGCGCCGAAGCAACATTAAACGGCTCCAGGCCCATGTCGAGAAGACGGGTGATCGTCTCGGGCGCGGAATTGGTGTGCAGCGTAGAGAGCACCAGGTGCCCGGTCAGCGCGGCTTTGATCGCGATGCCGCCCGTCTCGAGATCCCGGATCTCACCGACCATGATGATGTTCGGATCCTGCCGGAGGAACGCGCGCAGAGCCGCGGCGAAGTCGAGACCGATCTCCGAGCGGACCTGAACCTGATTGATCCCGAAAAGGTTGTACTCGACCGGATCCTCGGCCGTCATGATGTTGACGTCGATGTTGTTGATCTTGGAGAGTGCGGAATAGAGCGTCGTTGTCTTGCCCGACCCCGTCGGGCCGGTGACCAGCACCATGCCGTACGGATTGGAGATCGCGTCCATCAGCTGCTCTTCGGATCGCGGCTCG
>JBKJKB010000158.1:0-2922 GCA_046597675.1 Gemmatimonadaceae bacterium | reverse complement strand
CGGTACCGCGCGCGGAATTCCGCTGGTGCTGCAGGAGCAGAACAGCTACCCCGGGATCGCGACGCGCGTGTTCAGCCGGTACGCGCGGCAGATCCACCTGGGTTTTCCTGAGGCGCGCAAGTACCTCAATCCGCGCGCCGATGCGGTGGTGTACGACAGCGGGAATCCGATTCAGCCACCGCCGGAAAGCCGGCCCGCGCCCGATGCTGCAAGGAAAGCGTGGGGATTTCCCGCGGATGCGCGCGTGCTGCTCGTGTTCGGAGGAAGCCAGGGCGCCGTCGCCATCAATGAAGTCGTGGCCGAATGGGTGCGCCGCGGCATTCCCGACGACGTCCACGTGATCTGGGCCACGGGGCGTGGCTCGTTCGCCTCGTACGCGCCACTCGAGAGCGAGCGCGTGCGCGTGCGTGACTACATCGCGCCCATGGAGTCCGCGTACGCGGCGGCTGACATCGCGCTCGCGCGGGCAGGCGCGATGTCCACCGCCGAGCTGGCGGCATGGGGCGTTCCGATGATTCTGGTGCCGCTTCCGACCGCCGCCGCCGACCACCAGACCACCAACGCCCGCGCGCTGGAGTCGGCGGGCGCGGCCGCGGTGATCGCGCAACGTGATCTCACTCCGGAGCGGGTGGACGCCGAAGTGCGCGGGATCTTCGGATCGCCCGGGCGCGTCGAGCGGATGTCGGCGAGCGTGCTTGCGCGGGCCCGGCCGCGGGCGGCGGACGAGATCGCCGACCACATTCTCACGCTGATTGGAACCCGCTGACTACAGTGCCTAAAGCAGCTTCAGGCCGGCGATGGCGAGGAGGGTCGTGGCCCAGAAGCCGAACATCCATCGGAGCTGGATACGGAGCTCACTGTGCATCTCGGTACGCAGAGCGCCGATGCCGGTTTGGAACTCGCTCCGCAGCTCCGCCCCCAAGCTTGCCATCTCGGCCCGCAATTCCGCCCCCAGACTTGCCATCTCGGCCCGCAGCTCGACCTTGACCGTGTTCAGGTCCGCCCTGAACCGGTCCCAGTTCCGGTCATTGGAATCCCGGAGCTGCGCTCTGAACTCAGCGTCCACGTCGTTCAACCAGTTGACGAGCTCGGCAGTGGCTTCATCGCCCATTTTCTCGTAAAAGCGACTGGAAAGACGCGCTGTGACCGGCATGGATCGACTCTCTGACAAGGACGGTCACAAGCGTAGCTTACTATCCGAACGTCGCGACATCAACTCGGCGCTACCATGGTCGGATCGTTGCGGCCCTAAATCCGGCGTTGATCCACATTCGCTCTCCTCAAAAAGCCAATTCGCCACCTCCAGTGACGCTGCGCGATACCACTGATCCGCGCCCGATTCATTTCATGGGTATCGCGGGCGCGGGGATGTCGGCGCTGGCGGAGCTGTTCGTCCTGCGCGGCATCGCCATCACGGGCTGCGACTCCGACGCCGCCGGCGCGGCGCGCGTGCGAGCATTGGGAATTACCGTCGAGCCGAGGCACGATCCAGTGCACCTGGACGGCGCGCGCGCCGTCGTAGTAACCTCGGCCGTCAGGAAGGATCATCCGGAGCTGCTGCGCGCGCGCGAGCTCGGCATCCCGATAGTGCGGCGCGCGGAAGCGCTCGCGGAAGCCGTGAGCGGGAGCGACGTCGTCGCCATCGCGGGCACGCACGGCAAGACGTCAACCACGGTGCTGACGGCGGAGGCGCTCGCCTCCGCGGGCCTCGCGCCGACCGGTCTCGCGGGCGCGCGAGTGTCCGCGTGGGGCGGAAACATGCTCAGCGGAGAAGACCGTCTGTTCGTGGTGGAGGCCGACGAGTTCGACCGGTCGTTTTTGGCCCTTCGTCCGACGGTCGCCGTAGTGACGAACATGGAGGCGGACCATCTCGACACGTACTCCGGCATCGACGACATCCGCGCCGCGTTCGCGGAGTTCGTTGGGCGCGCGCGAGCGATCGTGTTGTGCGCGGACGACGAAGGCGCATCGTCCATCCCGCTCCCGGCGACAGCCGAGGTCGTCAGGTATGGAATCGCCTCGCCGCACGCGCGTCTGGTCGCGGCGCGGCTACGGGAGATTCCGACGGGCTCCGTCTTCGAGGTGGTGTACGACGGCACGCTGCTCGGCGAAGTGGAGCTGTGCATGGCGGGGCGCCACAACGTATTGAACGCTCTCGCGGCGATCGGGAGCGGGCTGGTCCTGGGCGCAAAAGTGGAGCAGATGCGTGAAGGGCTGGCGCGCTGCGGCGGCGCGGACCGCCGCTTTCAGCGAGTGGGGGAGGTCCGCGGGATCACGGTTATCGATGACTACGCCCACCACCCGACGGAGATTCGAGCCACCCTGCAGGCGGCACGCGCGTCATTCCCGAAGGCCCGGCTCGTCGTCGCGTTCCAGCCGCACCTGTTCTCGCGCACGCGCGACTTTGCGGACGCGTTTGCGGACGCGCTCACCGGAGCCGACCAGCTTTTCCTCGCGGACATTTACCCGTCCCGGGAGCAGCCGATACCGGGAATCACGTCCGCGATCATCGCGGACCCACTACGAAGGAAGGGGCGCGCCCCTGCGTGGGAGGGCGCTCGTACCGCGATGGCCGGCGCGCTAGCCGCGGCCGCGCGCCCCGGAGACGTTGTCATTACGGTCGGTGCGGGCGACGTGACTCTCACCGCGCGCGAGCTGCTCGATCTGTTGGGCACAGGCCAGTGAGCGTCCGCGAGCGACTGCGACGTCCGGGCTGGAAGATCATCGGCTTCGCGCTGCTCGTGGTCTTCATCATGGTGGCGGCCCGAGCCACCAGTCTGCTCATCTCCGGCCTTTCGTTCTTCAGCGTGCGAGCGGTCGACGTGCGCGGGCTCCACTATCTCACGGCGGATGCAGTGGTCGCGCGTCTCCGCGTGGATACGCTGCAGTCGGTCTGGCAGGATCTTTCTATCCTGCGCCGGC
>JBKJKB010000042.1:0-4964 GCA_046597675.1 Gemmatimonadaceae bacterium | reverse complement strand
GAACGCGCTATTGTCATCGGCCCTGATCGCGGCGGTGAGGAATAGCCTGTCATTAAACCCCAGTTGCTCTTGCACAAAAAAGCCGAGCGTGGCATCCTGCTCGGAATCGCCGAAAGTGGCCTTATCCGTGGTGGTGGAGGAAAGCGCGGTCAAACCGATGGTCGGGAAAGTCGACCCCTCGGAGTACTGCGAAGTAGTCGTGTTGCGGTAGTATTGCGCTCCGACGGAAGTAGTCGACCTGACGTTGCTTCGCAGGTCGAAGATACCGGATGCCGAGTAATCGAGCGTGTAGTAGTTGAGCTGACGCGCCTGGATGGCCCGGTAGCCGTCGCCGAAGAAGACCCGGTCGAGGGGGGCCTGGGCCCGTGGCTGCAGCCAGTTGTCGTCCTCATTGGTCCGGTCCGTGCCCGCGCTGAGACGATGCTTGAGCCAACCGAACGGCTGGTGGTTCAGCTGTACGCCGGCGGTAAATCTGTTGACTCCCTGCGTGACCTTCACGAACCGGTCGTACTGGTCGGGCGCCGCTGAGTTGAAGCCACGGCGCGGGTTTGGCGAGCCGTCGGCGAGCGGAATAAGGTGGATTACGTTTGCCCACATCGTTGCGAGAGTGCGCCCGCCGCATCCTGCTTCGCACGGCAGTTGGATGTTGCCGTTCACGTACCCGAGGTTCATGGCCATGTTGAACTTCGCGTTCGGCACGACTGACAGATTCATCCGGCCCGAGTATCTCTTGACCGAACTCGTGGGCTCGGCCCCGCGGGTATCCTCGATTCCGGCGCCGGCGAAATAGGTAAAGATGTTCGATCCGCCGCTGGTGCTCAGATCGTACTCGCGGAGCGGTCCGTTCGTGAAGACGGGGGTGCCGCGCGCGTTTTCCAGCTCCATGATGTCGATTGAGACTGTGTCCCGGGCGCCGGTCGGACCGCCGACCCGAGGAATGGTCCCGTAGTTCACGGGCCAGCGACCTTCGGGATCCCGGATGTAATTGGTCCCCAAGCGTGTCGCGAGGCTCCACCTGGGAGCTCCCGTCGTTCCTCTCTTCGTGATGATCTGGATGACCCCGTTCGAAGCTTCGGTGCCGTACAGCGTGGCCGCCGCGGGGCCTTTGATGATCTCAATGGATTCGATGTCGTCAGGATTGATGTCGTTAATGCGCGAGATCGACGACGATCCAAAGCCCTGATTTGAGAAACCGGTGGCAGGAGCGTTGGCTACCCGCACGCCATCGATATAGAACAGCGGCTCATTGGAAAGTGAGATGCTGGAGGCTCCGCGGATCCGGATTCGTGCTCCCGCCCCGACGTTGCCCGTGGCGCTCTGCACCACGACGCCGGGCGCGCGACCGCTGATCAGGTTCTGAATGCTGTTGATCGGCGCGATTTCCTTGGCCTGCGCGGCGTTGATGGTCGACACCGCGTTACCCAATTCTCGCTTGGACTGGCCACCAGCGGTGCCCGTCACGACCACTGCATCGAGTGCCACGGACTGCTCGGCCATGGAGACGCGCAGGTTGGCGTCTCCGACCCGAACCTGCCGGCTCTCCATTCGGTAGCCGATGCGGCGCACCTCGATGGAAGCCTGATCACCGCCGAGCCCGACTATTCTGAACCTGCCGCTGGCGTCCGTGACGGCGCCGAGATCCGTGCCCGTGACCCGTACCTGAGCTCCGGGGAGAGGTTGGCCGCCGGCGCCCAGCACGGTCCCGGCGATGACGCCGGCCTGTTGCGCTCCGACGGTGGGAGTGGAGAGCAGTTGCATCGCCGATGCGAGCACGCATGCCACGGCAAGCTTGGATGCGATACGAGTGAGGCGGTGAAAGAACGTCGGGCGCTTCATGATCACCCCATATGGTGGTGGACGGACTTCGCCAGGAGTGGGACAGTGGTGCTCATCCCGGGCGAGATTAGGCAGAAGCAATTGTAGGGAAAGGTCCCGCGTGCAGCAAGGCGCTTTTTCAGGCGCCCCGTGGCGTTCCGGCGAATCTCCTGCGCGCGACCTGGACCACCAGGTCCGCGGCCTGTCGGATGCCAAACCATTCGGTGTCGAGGCTCATATGGTAGTTCTCGTGCGCCCGCCACGATCGGGACCAGTGTTTTCGCACCCACTCCTCCCGATGCTTGTTGGTCCCATCGACGAGCTTTGCGGCCTCCTCCGGCGTCACCTTCTCGCGGGCGACAGCGCGCGCGATGAGTGCTCGGTGTGGCGCGTAACAGAAGACATGCAGTGCGTCCGACCGAGCGGCGAGCATTGCCTGCGCGCCGCGCCCCACGACGACTAACGGACCTCTAGCCACCGCTTCCTCCACGACGCGCGTCGTCACTTCGACGAGGCGCTCGTCGCTGGGCGGGAGCTTGGCGTCCGTCATGGGGGAGATCCACTCCTGCGAGCTGAGCGCCATCGCGCTGGCGAGTCTCTCTACCATGGAAGGGAGCCGCTCTTCGCGCGACGCAACTTCAGCCGGCGTGACGCCGATTCGCTCGGCGACCGCGTCGACGACGGCATTGTCGAGCAGCGCCCAGCCGAGATCTTCCGCGACCAGCCGCGCTACCTCGGATCCGCCGGAGCCGTACAACCGCGAGATCGTGATGATCGCCATGCTATTCCCCGTCAGCCGGCGTTAGACGGTGGATGCGCAGCTCCTCGACCGCAGTAAACCCAAGCGAGCTCCATGCGGAGCGCGCAACGTCGTCTTCGATCGAGACGTACAGACGGACCTCGCTCAAACCGCGCGTTCTGCACCAGCGGACACCTTCGTCGAAGAGAACCTTCAAGATACCCACCCGCCGCTCGCCCGGGACGACGTATGCCGACGACATGTAGGCGTACGCTTCCGGAAGAAGGAGCGGAGAGCTGATGGCGTGGACGCAGCGGAGGATACCTACCGGCGCGTTGCCACGCTCGGCGAGGAGGATTACCTGGTCCGAAGCCGCGAGGTGTGTGCGATACAGCTCGCGCGCGCGATTGGGGGCGTCGGGGTGCAACTGTTCGAATAGCGGATTCGCCTGATGCTCGCGCAGGAGTGCGAGCCGGAGTGAGACGACAGTGTCGAGGTCCGAGGTATTTGCGATTCGAACCAGCACAGTGGAATCACTCAATACCGGGTCTCACGCCGACAGTCCGCCAAAATAATCCTGACCCGGCCTGCGCCTCTTCTCATCCACCGCGCGGCCATAACTGCCACCGTCGGTACGCGAGATCTTGCGCCGCGCGACGAGCGATTCCAGCACCAGCTCGCACGCCGAGGCGGTGACCGCGACGTCGCCCGGCTTTGCGAGCGACACCAGCTCTACGATGTCGAGCAGCTTGGGCACTGCTTCGAAACCGCGCACCGCGGCGTCGGCGGCAACGTCGTCGGTGACCTGCAGCGCGCCGCCGCCGTCGAACCACATGATGATCTCGTCCGTGTTCACGCCGCCCGCGCGCGCGCGGAAGGTCTCGTCGGCAGCGCGCCGGATCAGCTCGCGCGCGATCGCCTGGCCGCCCACCATCTCGCCCTCGTATTCCAGCTCCAGCTTGCCGGTGATCGCGGGGAGCGCGCCGTACACGTCGGCGATGCGCGGCACGATCTCGACTTCGCCGGTGGTGATCGCGCGCCGTTCCGCGTTGGAGACGACGTTCTCCATGACCGTGATCGGAAGGCGTTGCGACACGCCCGAGCGCCTGTCCACGCGCTTATCCGTACGCGCCTCGAACGCGATACGCTCGATCAGCTCGGCCATGAAGTCGGGGAAGCGCACGCACCGTCCGTGGCGCGCCGTCCACGCTTCCTGCGCGGTGATCTCCATGCCGAGCTCCACGGTCTCCGGATAGTGCGTGGTTATCTCGCTGCCGATCCGGTCCTTGAGCGGAGTGATGATCTTGCCGCGCGCCGTGTAGTCTTCCGGATTAGCGGTGAAGCAGAGCATGACGTCGAGCGCGAGCCGCACCGGATAGCCTTTGATCTGGACGTCGCCTTCCTGCATGATGTTGAACAGACCGACCTGAACTTTTCCCGCGAGATCGGGTAGCTCGTTGAGCGCGAAGATTCCGCGATTGGCCCGCGGCAGCATCCCGTAATGAATCGTGAGCTCGTCGGCGAGGATGTGTCCGCCGCGCGCGGCCTTGATCGGGTCAACGTCGCCGATGATGTCCGCGATCGTGACGTCGGGAGTCGCCAACTTCTCGACGTACCGGCTGGGCCGTTCGACCCATGCGATCGGCGTATCGTCGCCCGCCTCGGCGAGCAGCTGGCGCGCGTATTTCGAGATGGGGGAGAATGGATTGTCGTTGACTTCGCTGCCCGCGACGATTGGAATGACTGGGTCGAGCAAATCCGTCATGGCCCGGAGGATCCGCGATTTCGCCTGTCCGCGCAGACCGAGCAGGATGAAATTGTGGCGGCTGAGAATGGCGTTGATGATCTGCGGCATGACCGTCTCGCCGTACCCGATGAGGCCCGGGAAGAGCACGTCCCGGTCGTTCAGTCGCTGCAGGAGGTTCTGGCGGAGCTCCTGCTTGACGGACCGGGTGGCCAGCTCAGGGCGGGCGAACTCCGAGCGGCGCAGCGCGCCAAATGTTTCCGCTAGATGCGACACAGTGCTTCTCCGACCATCTGGGAGGAAGTGGTGGGGAGGTCGGAATGTACCGTTCCCGGCAGACCCCTTCCAGAGCGAGCTAAGTCTTGACACCTTATCCGTGTAGGATAAATTCTTGCCGCGCCTGTACCGGGCACTGCGACCGCTGATCCAGCCCGGCTTTTCTTATTCATCAGCCCCTCTCCAAGGAGACCTGTACATGAAGCGCCTGGCTCTTGTCGCCGCAGTGCTGTTTGCAGTTGCATGCACCGCTAAGGACGACGCTGCTACGACCGACACCGCCGCGCCCGCAATGGCGCCCGCTCCTGTCATGATGGACACCGGCATGATGATGGACACGACGGCGACGGATACGACGACGCCTCCGACGACGCCGTAAGGGTTTTGTCG
>JBKJKB010000309.1:0-8182 GCA_046597675.1 Gemmatimonadaceae bacterium | reverse complement strand
ATCGCCGACAGGGTCAGCGCCGGTGAGCGTCTTTCGCCGGCGGATGGCGTGGCGCTGTTCCGGACGTCGGACCTGCTCGGACTCGGGACGCTCGCCGACGCGGCGAATCGCGCGAAGCACGGCGATGTGGTGACGTTCGCGTCCAACCAGCACATCAATCCGACCAACGTCTGCGTGCTGCGGAAGACCTGCGTCTTCTGCGGCTACGCGCGGCTGCCGAAGGAAGAGGGAGCCTACCGCTACTCGCTTGAGCAGGTTCTGGCCGAGGCGGCGCAGGCCACCGACAGCATGACGCGCGAGTTTCACATCGTGGGTGGTCTCGACATGCAGGCCGGGCTGGAGTACTACACGACGATGTTCCGCGCGCTCAAGGCGGCCCATCCGCAGGTGCACATCAAGGCACTCACGGCGGTCGAGATCGCACACATCGCGCGGATCGAGAAGCTGACCTGGACCGACGTGCTGGTGGCGCTGCGTGAGGCTGGCCTCGATACGATGCCGGGTGGTGGCGCCGAGACGTTCAGCGCCGCGGTGCGGGACGTGATCGCCGACAAGAAGCTCGGCGGCGCCGACTACATCGGGGTGCATCGCGCCGCGCATGCCCTCGGGATCCGCAGCAACTGCACCATTCTCTACGGCCACGTGGAGACGGTCGAAGATCGTGTCGAGCACCTCACCATGCTGCGCGACCTGCAGGACGAGACGGGCGGATTCCTCGCCTACATCCCGCTCGCGTTCCATCCCGACCACAATGAGCTCGGCAGGGAGCTGGGGCGCGAAGGAACGGCGACTACCGGCTTCGACGATCTCCGCAACCTCGCGGTCGGCCGGCTCTTCCTGGACAACTTCGAGCACCTCAAGACGCACTGGATCATGGTCACGCCGGCGCTGTCACAGACTGCGCTCTCCTTTGGCGTCAACGACCTGGAAGGAACCGTCGTCCGCGAAAAAATCTATCACGAGGCGGGAGCCGAGACCGCGCAGTCCATGTCGCTGGACGAGATCCTCCAGCTGATCCGCGGGGCGGGGAAGATCCCCGCTGAGCGGGACTCGTTTTACAGGATTCTTCGCACATTCGAGCCGGAGCCGGCCGGCGTGCCGGTGGCTGCTTGATCACGCTCGGCCGCATCCCGTACATCAACTGCTATCCGGTCTACGGCGCGGTCGATCGCGGTATCGTCCAGCTGGACGCAGAGCTCGTGACCGGAGTCCCGAGCGACCTCAACACCAGGATGGCCACGGGCGAGCTGGACATCAGCGTTGTCTCGGCGGTCGAATACGCGCGCGATTCTCACCGGTATCTGCTGCTGCCGGACCTCGCCATCTCCTGCGACGGTCCCGTGCAGAGCGTGGCGTTGTTCTCGAAGGTGCCGGCGCCGGAGCTCACGGGCCGCGACGTACTCGTCAGCAGGAGCTCGATGACCAGTGTCGCGCTGCTCGAGCTGCTGTTCGAGAACGTCTGGCACGCCAGACCGCGGTTCGTGCCTGGCGATGCCGAGGTCAGCGACATCGACCGATTCGCGACTGAGGATCATGCCGCGCGTCTGGTGATCGGTGACGCGGCCCTCTTGCTCGCTACCGCGGATACGGTCCCGGCACATTCCGCGCTGCCGAGATACGAGCATGCCTACGATCTTGGCGAGGCGTGGAAGAAGTGGACCGGGCAGCCGTTCGTCTTCGCCGTGTGGGTGGCCCAGCGCGCGACGTCCGTGAAGCAGGCGCTTGCCGTGCACGCCGGGCTGATCGCGGCACGAGATTGGGGGCTCGCCAATCTGCCCGTGCTCGCGGTGCAGGCGTCAGAGGCCACGGGCGTCCCCGCGAAGCGGTGCCTGGATTACCTGTCGGGGCTCGACTACGGGCTCTCGTACCCGCACCTCGCGGGTCTCACCGAGTTCTTCCGCCGGCTCGTGGACAAGGGTCGCGTGCCGAACGGAACCCTCACTTTTCTTCCGGCCGCATGAACGTCGCGCGAGACATAGTCGATTTCTACAGGAACGCGCCGCTCCTCGAGCTCGGCGCCGAGGCCGATCACATTCGCGCCGAGCGGCATCCCGGCGACGTCGTCACGTATATCATCGACCGGAACATCAACTACACGAACGTGTGCGTGGCCGACTGCGGCTTCTGCGCGTTTTACCGCCGGCCCAAGGACAACGATGGATACACGCTCTCGTTCGAGCAGATCGGAGCCAAGATCGAGGAAGCGAAGGCGCTCGGCGCCGTCCAGATCCTGATCCAGGGCGGACACAACCCGTACATCCCGTTCGACTGGTACCTCGATCTGATGCGCTACATCAAGCGCAACCACCCGATTCACATACACGGCTTCAGCCCGAGCGAAGTCGATTTCTTCGCCAAGCTGTTTCGCATGGAAGCGCGGGACGTGATCCGCGAGCTGGTCAAGGCCGGGCTGGATTCGATACCGGGCGGCGGCGGCGAGATCCTGGTTCAGCGGGTGCGCGACATCGTCGCCAAGAAGAAGGCCGGCGCTGACCGCTGGCTCGAGATCATGGAGACGGCGCACGAGGAAGGGCTCAAGACTTCGGTCACGATGATGTACGGCATCGGAGAGACGCTGGAGGAGAGGATCGAGCATCTCTCTCGCGTAAGGGACGTTCAGTCGCGCACGGGCGGATTCACCGCGTTCATCTGCTGGCCCCTTCAGCCCGAGAACACGCCGCGCATGTCGCACATGCAGAAGACCGACGCCGTGGACTATCTGCGCACGGTCGCGATCTCGCGGATCGTGCTGGACAACGTCCCGAACCTGCAGGCGAGCTGGGTGACTATGGGGATGAAGATCGGGCAGATAGCCCTGCGGTTCGGCTGCAACGACTTCGGCTCGCTGATGATCGAGGAGAACGTCGTGTCGGCGGCCAACACCACGCACCGGACGACCACGCAGGAGATGGAGCGACTCATTCTCGACGCCGGCTTCACGCCGCGCCGGCGGCGGCAGGACTATTCGGTGATCGGGGAAGCGGCGCATGCCGCCTGACAGGGGGGGAGAAGGAAAGGTCGCCGGCCCTGGGCTGGCCCCGTCCCGCCCGCTGCTCGCCCGGACCGGCATCGGGTACGACTCTCACCGGTTCATTCCGGGCAAGTTTCTCGTTCTCGGCGGCGTCGCCATTCCTTCGTCCGTCTCCCTGATCGGGCACTCGGACGCTGACGCCGTCACGCATGCGTTGATCGACGCGATCCTCGGCGCGGCGGCAGCCGGCGACATTGGCGAGATGTTCCCGAATACGTCGGACGAAAACACCGGGCGGGACTCGATCGAAATGCTTCGCGGAGCAGTCGAGCGGGTTCGCGAGCGCGGCTTCATCGTGCACCAGGCGGATCTGACCGTTATCGCGGAAACGCCGGCGATAGCGCCCCATCGCGAAGCGATGCGCACGAGACTCGCGGGTGCGATGGGCATCTCGCCCGACTCGGTGAGCGTAAAGGGAAAGACCAACGAGGGGATGGGATGGATCGGTCGCGGCGAAGGACTTGCGTGTATTGCCGTGGCTTCTCTCGTACCTGCCCCCTAGGGACTCTTTGCTCGAAAACATCGTCAATCAGTTGAGCGGGCTTCCGCTCAGCGTGCTGTATCCGATTCTGGGCCTGCTCGCTGCGGTCGAGAACGTATTCCCGGTGCTCCCAACGGATGCAGTCGTCGCCTTCGGGAGCTTTCTCGCTGCGCGCGGACAGGGAAGTCCGTGGGCCACGTTCTTTATCACATGGCTCTCGAACGTTGCCGGCGCGGCAGGGATGTACTGGGCCGGCAGGCGCTACGGACGCTCCATTCTCACACGCGGCTTCGCCAAATGGATCGGACCTGAGGCTGAAATCCGCCTCGAGCGATCCTACAGGCGATACGGAATTCCCTCGTTATTCGTGAGCCGGTTTCTTCCGGCGGTGCGAGCCGTTGTGCCCGTTTTCGCGGGCGCTGCCAAGCTGCCATTCGTGCCCGTGATCACCATCATGGCGCTGGCCCCCGGGATATGGTATGCGTTCCTCACCGTCATCGCTTTCCGCGCCGGATCCGACTGGGAGACGCTGCAGAGCACGATCGCGAATTACAGCCGCACGATCACGATCATCGCCGTGGCGATGGTGTTGGCGGGCGCCGCGATCTGGTGGAAAAAACGGCGAAAGTAAAAGCGGCGAACCGCGCACCGGCGGCGCTGGCCGACACCACTGCTCGCGAGTTTCTGCTCGAGCCGTTTCAGGATTTTCTCGCGGTGGAGCAGGGTCTTTCACCGCGCACGCAGGAAGCGTACGCCCTCGATCTCGCGCGCTTCGCGACGTATGGCAAGCTCAAGGGATCGTCCGGACCAGCGCACGTCGCGCCCCGGCTGCTGCGCGAGTACATGTACCATCTCAAGGACATGGGACTTTCCCCGGCGTCCATTCGCCGCAACGTCTCAGCCCTGCGGACCTACTTCAAGTTTCTCGTGGGTGAGGGTCACGTGCAGCGGGATCCGAGCGACCGGCTCGAGACGCCGAAGCGGTGGCGCACTCTCCCCGAAGTATTGACGGTGGCGGACGTGGACAAAATTCTTGGCGCACCTTCATTCGACGAGCCGCTGGCTTTCCGCGACCGGGCGATGCTCGAGCTGGCGTACAGCGCCGGGCTCCGCGTGTCCGAGTGGATCTCCATCGGCGTGAAGGACGTTCTGTTCGAGGACGGCCTCGTGCGCGTCTTCGGCAAGGGCAGCAAGGAGCGACTCGTCCCGATCGGGCGCAAGGCGATTGGCGCGCTCGCCATCTACATCCGCGAGCTGCGTCCGAAACTCGAGCGCGGTGAAGGGAAGGGCGCGCTTTTCCTTAATTCCCGTGGGAAGCCGCTGTCACGGATGGGCGCGTGGAAGATCCTGCGCAAATACGTGGACCAGGCCGGCATCAAGAAGCGCGTCACCCCGCACACACTGCGGCACTCCTTCGCCACCCATCTGCTCGAGGGCGGCGCCGATCTCCGCGCAGTCCAGGAGATGCTCGGTCACGCCGACATTTCCACGACCCAGATTTATACGCACGTGGACAGGGCGTATCTTCGCACGGTGCATCAGCAGTTTCATCCAAGGAAGTGATGAAAGAAGTGACTAGTGACTAGTGACTAGGACCAACTACGTCACCTTACGTATGCCACGCCTTGACCCATCCGCGCATGTTCCGCCGCACGCAATCACGCAATCACGCTGTCACCAGTCACCAGTCACCAGTCACTTCCATGCTCCTAGTCATCGACAACTACGACTCCTTCACCTACAACCTCGTGCAGTACCTCGGCGAGCTTGGGGAAGAGCCCGTCGTGCGCAGGAACGACGAGGTTGGCGTCGAGGAGATCGGGGAGATGAAGCCCCGGGCCATCGTCATCTCGCCGGGACCCGGCGTCCCCGCGGATGCCGGCGTGACGATCGAGGCAATCCAGCGGTGGGGCCCCGAGATACCGATGCTCGGCGTCTGTCTCGGGCACCAGGCGATAGGCGAGGCGTTCGGCGGGGAAGTGGTGCGGGCGCGCGCCGTGATGCACGGCAAGACGTCACGCATACAGCACTCCGGCTCCGGGCTGTTCGCGGACCTCCCGAACCCAATGGAGGTGATGCGATATCACTCCCTGGTCGTCGAGCCAGGTAGCTTACCCGACGAGTTGGAGGTCCTCGCGACGGCCCTGGACAACCCGTCGGAGATTCACGCGATGCGCCACAAGTCCTTTCCAATCTGGGGAGTGCAGTTCCATCCGGAGTCAATCATGACGCCTGACGGGAAGGCGCTGCTCGCCAACTTTCTGAGGATCGCCGGATGAGAGCTATACTGGGCCTGTACGCTTTTCTGCTCGTGGCGGGCTCCGCCTCCGCTCAGATCGTGCTGGTCGACCAGGGGCCGGGCGAGCCGGGACGGATTCTCGAAGCCGCCACCTCGGGGCCGCACATCGTCCTGTATTCGCAGGGGCCGCTCGCACTCCCGCGCGATACCGTGTTCAACCAGACCGTCATCGTACTCGCTCCGCGCGTGACCGTCGCGAGCACCGTGCACGGTGATGTGATCGTGGTCGGGGGCGACCTGTTCATGCACCCGGGCGGCAACATCCAGGGTCGGGCGATCGCGATCGGTGGTGGCGCGTACAATTCGACGCTCGCGACCGTGCGTGACGGGCGACTGAGCTTCCGCGACGCAACCTTCGAACTGGATGCGGACGCCGGCACCGGCGCCTTTCGCCTCTCCCATCGTTCGCTGAGAATTGATCCGGGCCAGTCGGTGTTGACCTGGCCGCTCCGGGTCGGCCTCAGAATACCCAGCTACAACCGCGTCGACGGCGTGGTGCTGCCATGGGGCCCGATCGTCACGCTCGGGGAGGGGCGCTTTATCATCAATCCCACGGTTACGTACCGCTCGCACCTGGGGAATCTGGATCCCGGGATCGACATCGACGCGGACTTCGGCAGATTGGATGTGAACATCGACGCGCGGCGCAGCACGTTCACGAACGACCGCTGGATCCGCGGCGATCTGTTGAATTCACTCACCACGCTCGCATTCGGAACCGATACGCGGAACTACTTCCGCGCCGACCGAATCGAGGCGAAGGGGAGCATCGACTTCGCGTTTGGTAGCTTCACTGTTGCGCCGTTTCTCGGCGGCCTGTTCGAGAACGCGTGGTCCACCGGCGCGTCGCTTGGCCCCGACATCAGCGTGTTCAGCCTCTTCGGCAAGGACGACGAAGGCATTTACCGGCTGAACCCTGGGATCGTACCGGGACACATCACCTCCCTGCTTACCGGATTCGACGGTGGATGGAGCTCGGGGGATTTCACCTCGAGTCTCAGCGCGCGCATGGAATACGTGCTCGATGCGCTCCCCTCATCGATCGCGGACGACTTCCGTTTCATGCAGACCACACTGGACGGACGCGCCGCATTCGCGACGTTCGGCTCGCAGCGGCTCCAGCTCAAGTCGCACGCGATCTTCACCACCGGCGATACTCCGCCGCCGCAGCGCTACGCCTATGTGGGCGGATCGGGGACGATTCCCACGCTCGACCTGCTCGAGATGGGCGGCGACCAGCTCTTCTTCCTGGATGCCGCGTACGTCATTCCTATCGAGCGCTTCTCGTTCAAGTTCGGCGGTTCGCCGCAGGTGACTCTCCGGTTCATCAGTGGAAGCGCGGGAGTCAGCGAGCTGCCTGACTTCGTTCAGAACGTGGGGGTGCGGGTCGGATTCCCGATGCTTGGTGTGGAGTACCTGGTCGATCCCGCGACTGGAGATTCCAGGATCAGCTTCGGGTTCTCGATGGGGCAGTAACTGGCCTCCGGTCATGCCAAACAACAGGGTTGAGTAGCTGGCAAACCCTGCCATCGTATCCTTGGCAAGCCCCCGCGACTATATTGCGGAGCGTGACTAAATCAGCCTGCCGGGCATCTCACGCATGAGGACCCTCGTAGTAATCCCCGCCCGCCTCGGCGCGACTCGCCTCCCCCAAAAACCCCTCAGAGACCTGGCCGGACGGCCCCTCGTCGTCCGCGTCTGGGAACGCGTCAACGCCATGGAGCTGGGTGACGCCTGCGTAGTGGCCACCGACGACGAATCGGTGCGACGCGCGGCCGCCGAAGCAGGCGCGGAGACCGTCATGACATCCAGGACGTGCGACTCGGGAACGGACAGGGTCGCCGAGGTCGCCAGGAAGCCCGAGTTCTCCGACTTCGATGTGTTCGTCAACGTGCAGGGGGATGAGCCGTTCATGAGCGGCGAAGCCGTGTGCGCGGCGAAGGAAATGGTCATCTCGCGCTCGTTCGACGTCGGAACCGCTGCCGCCCGCGCCCCGGCTTCGATCCGCGACGAGCCCGCGATCGTGAAGGTCGTCGTGGGAGACGACGGCCGCGCGCTCTATTTCTCGCGCGCGCCGATCCCGTACCTCCGCGACCGCGCCGACCGGGACGGTCTCGAGAGCCAAACGCTCCAGCACATCGGGGTATACGTATACACCCGGGACGCGCTCGAGCGCTGGGTGGCGCTGCCCCCGCACCCGCTCGAGAAACTCGAGCGCCTGGAGCAGCTTCGACCGCTGGCGGCCGGGATAACTTTCGGCGTGGCGATTACCGACGGGCCCGCGCACGCGGGCATAGACACGGAAGACGACCTGGCGAGCGCGAACGCGCGCTGGGCAGAGATCTCAGCGAGATAGCCAATGGCCGCTCCC
>JBKJKB010000161.1:0-3190 GCA_046597675.1 Gemmatimonadaceae bacterium | reverse complement strand
CGCTTGTCGCGTCGCGTGATTCCAACTTTATCTTCGGCTCGATCGGGAACGGAAACGCCGCGCTGTTCATCAACGGCGAGGCCGCGCCGGTATGGCCTAACGGAGCGTTCCTCGCGTTCCTCCCCGTTCCGTCGCCGGAGACTTCGCGCTACGACCTGGTGGTCGTGCTCGGCCGCGACACGACCCGCCTCTCGCACCCGGTCAGATTGCCGTCGCCTCCCGATACCACCGCGCCTGCGGTTACTCCGGCGCCTGCGCCTCAGCCGGCGGACACCGCTGCGCGGTACGGGATTCTCGTCGGCCCGACGACCGTGTCAAACGACACCGACCGCGTTGTCACCGGTCAGCCGTCGCCCGACCCCAACATCGTCAGATACTTCCTGTTTCCAGGTACGGTCGTCCGTACCGCCGGGCTCGCCGGCGGAGAGACTGTTGTCGAGCTCGAGCCGTCGGTGCGATTCCGTGTGGCTACCAGCCAGATCCAGGAGCAGCCAGCGGGCTTCGTGCCGGCGGCGCTGTCGATCGGGCGCGATACGATCATCGCCTACTCCGAATCGGTCGATCTCATCGTGCCCTCGACGGGACCGCCCGCGTACAACGTCAGCGTGGATGGCTCGCGCCTGACCGTCACGCTATTCGGGGTGACACCCTTCGCTCCGCGCACAGCGGGGAGCCGCGTCGTAGGAGATCCTCTGCTGAAGGCCATCAACGTCGCGCACGGGCCCGTTCGCACGGAATACATCCTCGATTGGGCGCGACCTGTTTTCGGGTACCAGCCGCTGTACGAGAATGGCAACTTCATTCTGAAAGTGCGCCGGCCTCCGACGATCGATCCCACGGCGCCGTTGCGCGGACTGCTCATCGGACTCGATCCGGGCCACCCCGGTCTCGACGGGCAATCGGGCGGGGCAACCGGCCCCACGTCGCTGTTGGAGCGTGAGGCCGTCGTTCCCATCGCGCTGCGCGCGCGCGAGCTGCTGCAGGAGCGTGGCGCCAGCGTGTTCATGACGAAGACCACGTCGGAGCCGCTCGACCTGAATTTGCGACCCACTATGGCCCGACGCGCGAATGTTCACGCCATGGTGTCGATCCATTACAACGCTTTCCCGGACGGCGTCAATCCGTTCGAGAACAATGGATCGAGCACGTACTCGCTCCACGCGCATTCCCGCCGGCTTTCGCAGCTCACGCAGGAGGCGATAATCAGGAACATGCACCTGCGCGATCTCGGCGCGCGGCGCGCGAACTTCGCGGTCGTGCGTCCTTCGTGGTTCCCGGCGATCCTGACGGAGGGAGCGTTCATGATGCTGCCGGACCAGGAGCACGCGATGAAAACGGCGGAATATCAGGACGCGTACGCGCGAAGCATCGTGGAAGGGTTGGAGCAGTTTTTCCGCGAGATCGGCGCGTCGCAGTCGGTTACCGTGATTCCAAGCAAGACTCCCGATGCCGTGTCTTTCGCGCCGGGAGCGTCCGGCCCGGGGCGAGAGTTGGGGCGGGGCAAGGCAAAAAGCTGTAACCTATTGTTGAATATGGCGTTACGCCGCCGAACCGGGAGCATAGGCACTGATCCGGCGGCGGAATGTGGAGAGGTTGCCCTGCATCGTTGAAAACTCAACTCTGGGCGGACATTCGTGATGCGCATCCGCTAACCTTTTGCTGCATAATCGTTTAAATTCAACTGGCGCGGATACACGTACTCGGATACGTTGACCCCCCGCGCGAAAGTGGTCGATTTCAGGCGCGAAAAGATTGCGGGACAACGACTTTAGTCCTTTTCGTACCGAGCGACCCCAGCAAGGTGCGTTGTAAGCTTACCGAGAGTGGAGAATCATGAAGATGGCCATCGCACCCACCCCTCCCACGGCGCCCGCCGAGTTGAACCAGAACGCGCGGACCGTCATCGAAAAGCGCTACCTCATCAAGGACGCTTCGGGTAAGCCCACCGAGCGGCCTGAGGACATGTTCTGGCGCGTATCGACTACGGTCGCCGAGGCCGACAGGCGTTACGGCGCGAGCGAGGGAGCGGTGACCGCGTTGGCGGAGGAGTTTTACGGCCTCATGACCCGAAGGCGATTCGTCCCGAACTCGCCGACGCTGATGAACGCGGGCCGTCCTCTTGGCCAGCTCTCCGCGTGCTTCGTGCTTCCGGTGGAGGACGCGCTGTCCAACGGACAGAACGGCATCTACGACACGCTTCGCTCGATGGCGTTGATCCACCAGTCGGGCGGCGGCACCGGGTTCTCGTTCTCGAAGCTGCGCGGCAGCGGCTCGATGGTTCGCTCCACGACCGGTGTGGCCTCCGGCCCGGTGTCCTTCATGAAGCTGTACGACGCGTCCACGGACGCCGTGAAGCAGGGCGGTACGCGGCGCGGCGCGAACATGGGAATTCTGCGCGTCGATCATCCCGACATCCTGCATTTCATTGATTGCAAGGAAGACCTGACGCAGATCACGAACTTCAACATCTCTGTCGCCGTGACGGACCGCTTTATGGACGCGGTGAAGAGCGGGACGGAGTACGATCTCGTGGACCCGTCCAGCGGTGACGTGGTCGGCAGGCAGGACGCGCGCGCCGTATGGGACAAGATGATCGAGGGCGCCTGGAGAACGGGCGAGCCCGGCTGCTTCTTCATCGACGAAGCCAACCGCTACAACCCGGTTCCCCACGTCGGTCCGTACGAGGCCACGAACCCGTGCGGCGAGCAGCCGCTGCTGCCGTACGACGTCTGCAACCTCGGCTCGATCAATGCGGGCTACTATGTGCGTGACGGCAAGATGGATTGGGACACGCTGCGCAGCGACATCCATCTGTCGGTGCATTTCCTCGACAACATCATCGACGTCAACAGGTACCCGCTGCCGGAGATAGACGCGCTCTCGAAGCGCATCCGCCGGATCGGGTTCGGCGTGATGGGCTTCGCCGATGCGCTGGTCCGCCTCGGCATCGCCTACAACAGCGAGGAAGGAATCCAGTTCGGGCGCAAGCTGCAGCAGTTCGTGGACGTGGAATCCAAGCGCGAGAGCGAGCGGCTGGCGAACGACCGCGGACCGTTCCCGGAGTGGGCCCGCTCGATCTGGGGACCGGACGAGACGTGCGCGCGCGACGAGCGCGGCGCCCGCATCCGTCCGATGCAGCTGCTCCGCAACTGCAACGTCAACACGATCGCCCCGACCGGGACGATCTCGA